>CAZPNJ010000155.1:0-2619 GCA_964587765.1 uncultured Prevotella sp. | reverse complement strand
GAGTGCTTCAGTTCGCCCGCCATATTCTTCAGCTTCATGCTCTCTGCCTCTGCCATACGCTGCACAGGCACGCCCGTCATCATTGACACTACTTCAGCCACGTCAGCCTCGCCAATGGTCTTGCGGTCGCCAGTAGCGCCGTTAGCCCACTGCTCGTTAAGCTGTTTAAGCTCGGTCTCTATCTCGGTCTGGCGGTCACGGCAGTTGGCTGCCATTTCATAGTTCTGCGAACTTACCGCCTCGTGCTTCTGTGCCTTTACTTCGTTAAGCTCAGCCTCTTTCTGAATTATCTCAGGCGGCACTTGCGCATGGCGCAGGTGAACCTTCGAGCCCACTTCGTCGAGGGCGTCGATAGCCTTGTCGGGGAAGTGGCGGTCGGTAACGTATCGGTCGGTGTATTTTACACATGCCTGTAAAGCCTCGTCGGTGTAGGTCACATGGTGGTGAGCCTCGTAGCGGTCTTTGATGTTGTTGAGTATCAGAAGCGTTTCGGCTGCCGTGGTCGGGTCAACGATAATCTTTTGGAAACGGCGTTCAAGTGCGCCGTCCTTCTCGATGCTGTTGCGATACTCATCAAGAGTGGTAGCGCCGATGCACTGTACCACGCCGCGCGCCAAGGCTGGCTTCATTATGTTGGCAGCGTCCATGCTGCCCGGCGTAGAGCCTGCGCCTATCATGGTGTGTATCTCGTCGATGAAGATGATTATCTGTGGGTTGTCCTCAAGCTCCTTTATGAGCGTCTTCACGCGCTCCTCAAACTGTCCTCTGTATTTAGTGCCGGCTACAAGCCCTGTAAGGTCGAGGCTGACCAGTCGCTTGTTAAAGAGAATGGGCGAAGTGCGATGGTCGGCGATTAGTTGCGCCAAGCCTTCCACGATGGCACTCTTGCCGACGCCCGGCTCGCCTATGAGCACAGGATTGTTCTTCTTGCGGCGGCACAGAATTTCCTCAAGTCTGAGTATTTCCTTCTCCCTGCCAACCACGGGGTCGAGCTTGCCCTCTGCCGCAGCCTTAGTAAGGTCGGTAGAGAAGTTGTCAAGCACTGGTGTTTTGCCTGCGTGACCGTTGTTGCCGGGGGTGCGTGTGCTGGTGGTAGGCTGAGCGCTGCTGTTGGCGCTTTGTCCGCCTATGTTTGACGGGCGCGAGTCGTTGCTAATGTTCTCTTCCTCGTCTTCAGCCGGAAGGGTCAACCCGTTCTGAGCCGGCGCTGACTGGTTATAAAGATAGCCCACAGCGTCTTCATACTCGACGTTGTTAAACTCAAGCACCTCTTTTGCGCCGTTGCTGACCGAATCGTGCAGTATGGCAAGCAAAAGGTGAGGCACGTCAACTGTCTGCGTGTGTTGCGTGCGCGCCTCCAGCACGGCAAGTTTCAGTATGTTGCTCGCCTTGTCGTTCAATACCAGTTCACTGGTTTTTATGGGTTCGTTAGCCTCTGCCTGAGAAATGCGCTCCTCAAGCTCAGACTTTACTGAGGGTATGCTGACGTTGAGCTTATTGAAAAGCCCCTCAATAGTTTCATTCTTCTCCCGGATTATGCCCAGTAGCAAGTGCTCAGGGCCTACCCAGCGGCTTGCGAGGCGGTTTGCTTCCTCTCGGCTGAATGCGAGTATCTCAGAAACTTTGGGTGAAAATTGGCTTGTCATATATCCTATATCCTTTCTTGTTCTTATTATACTATAGTCTTTTGTCAATGCTTTACCTGACGTTAAGCAAAAAGCGTGCCAAAAGATTGCTGTTGCGTTTGCGTTGTATATTATAAGGCAAATATATACCTTTTGTCGCAAAACGGCAAAATAAAATAAGTGTTTTTCACTAAAAATGAAGATAGAGGCACGCAATCTTCAGTGCGTGCCCCTATCTAATGGTGTATAAATATGTTCTTTACGGAACTGCTTATTCAATGACTACAAGTGGAGTGTCCTCCATAACGCTCTCGCCGGTCTTTACGCAGATAGCGGTAACCTTGCCGTCGCGCTCAGCCTCAAGGTTGTTAGCCATCTTCATGGCCTCAAGCACGACAACCACGTCGCCTGCCTTAACCTCGTCGCCTACGTTAACCTTTATGTCGGTGATGACGCCTGGCAGAGGTGCTTTAACGGCGTTAGCGGTGTTGACGTTGGCTGCGCTTGTAACGGTCTCGTCTTTTTCTTCTGCTACAGGCTTGCCCAGAACCACCTTCTTTTTCTCTGGTTCTTTCTCCTCAGGCATCTGAACGCTGAAGCTTTCGACGTTGACCTACAAGACGGAAACGTTCTAGTTGATGTCACCAATCTCTACGTTGTATTCCTTACCGTCGATGGTATATTTAAACTGTTTCATCTTGTTTCTGTTTATTTGTTTGGCTTATGTGTGAATGAGAGCATACGGGCGTTCCATAGGGTGTGGCGTGGCTTAATGGTAATTACGCCAGGCTCCTTGTCGTGAACGTTGTTGCCCTGATATTCGTATATGGCCATTGCTATGGCCGCAAATACATTCTTATCCATATTTGTATATACCTTATTATATATAGGTGTTAAGAATTACATTGGCATGCAACAGTGTTTCTTGTCGGGCAGGCTCTGACGCTTGTTAGCGAGCTGAGCAAGACCGCGGCAGATGCGGAAGCGGGTGTTG
>CAZPNJ010000154.1:3831-5232 GCA_964587765.1 uncultured Prevotella sp. | reverse complement strand
GGTGTGACCTACAATGTTCGCAACCTTGTTGTAGCGTCCGTCGTCCATCTCTTTCATAGAGTGCAGGATGCGTCGCTGAACAGGTTTCAAGCCATCGCCGATGTGTGGCACGGCTCTTTCCAATATAACGTATGATGCGTAGTCAAGAAACCAATTTTTATACATTCCGCTTAGGTGATGCACAGCCGATGCGTCGAAACGGTTGGCTGGCTGATAGTCGGAATGTTCTTCGCTCATGGCTTCTTCGTTCTCAAGCTCAATGTCTTCGGTGTTATTGTTGTCTTCCTTCATGTTGTAAAATTAATGTAGGCAAAGATAGCAAAAAAAAATAAGCCGCAAAAGAGTGCGGCTTAAAATCGAATGGAAAACATTATGTTTTTACTATTTAGAGGTATCTTTCAAGCATAATGTTGTTTCTTGCGTTGGCGGCTCTTAGTATTACGTCGTGGAAACCAAGCTTGTGGAAAAGGTTGATGTTGCCTTCAAGTTTTGTGTTGCTTTCAGCGTAAATCTTTTTTGCTCCATTTTTCCTGGCATACTCAAGCGCAGCACTTGCCAAATGCAGGTCAACTTCTTTGCCTTCGTTTGCTTCTTCCACTGCGAGGCTTGTAAGCTCAAGTTCTTCTCTCTCGGGGTGATACACTAACGCACAGCAACCAATAGCTTCGCCAGACTCATTTAGGGCAAAGAAAATCTGACCTCCATTGTTCAAAATCTTACCCTGAACATCTTTAAAAGTGTCTTGGTCTGTCTTGTCGAGCTGGAAGTTGCGAGTAATGCACTGCGTGTTAAGGCGAATAAAATCGCTCTCATGCTCCTGGTTGAATGTTTCAATCTTAAAATTAGTCATAGTCTTTTAAAGTAATTATTATTAATTCGCATTTGGATGTTTTTAGTCGCGTCTAGTTATGCGCATACATCTTTTATTGGTGCAAAGGTATGCATAGTTTTCTTTAATTGCAAGTTTTTTCGCAATTATTTATTGATGTATATCAATTATTAAGCTAAATTGACCGTTGGAAATGTGGTGACGGAAAGATAAAGAGACTGAGTTCCTGTTTGTATGTAAATGGTGTTAAAGCAATGGTGAAAGCAGTCTTACTATCGATTCCCACAAACGTGAAAGGAAAGGACGATGTGGTATGCCGTTAACTTGGTCTATCAAGGTACAAGTCGCTTGGTCTTGCAAGAACACCTCTTTCATGCGCATAGCCATATCATGGTCATAGAAGAAAATATTTGCTTCAAAGTTGTCTTCAAAACTTCTGAAGTCTATGTTGGTGCTTCCGCAGGTGGAAATAAAGTCATCGCTGACGAGAAGTTTTGAATGATTGAATCCCTGTGTGTAGAAATAAACTTTTACGCCCGATGAAATGACCTCTTGCAGATAAGTGCGTGATG
>CAZPNJ010000154.1:2587-3760 GCA_964587765.1 uncultured Prevotella sp. | reverse complement strand
CTTACGTCTATTCCTGACAGAGCGGCAGTATGTATAGCTGATAATATTGGCTCGGTCGGTAGGAAATAGGGCGTTTCCATGTAAACATAGTGCTTGGCTTGTAACAGAATCCTTACGTATCCCTGCATTATGCTGGGCCATGGTGTAGTAGGACTGCTGGTTACGGTTTGTGCCAGACATTTTGTCGTTATAGGTTGTGTGTCGGGGTAATAGCGACGAGACGTTATCAGCGAACGGTCGGTGAAATACCAGTCTGTAAGAAATGCGTTTTGCAGTCCATAGACAGCGTTGCCGGTCAATTTTAGATGAGTGTCGCGCCATGGCTGGCTTGTACCTTTTATATATCGCATGGCTATGTTCATGCCGCCAATATATCCCGTCTTGCCGTCTATAACACATAGCTTGCGATGGTTCCTATAGTTTGCCTTGCTTGTGAAGGCAGGGAATTTCACTGGCATAAAAGCGTTGACTTCAACGCCGCCTTCACGCATGCGCTCAAAGAACTTATTTCTAACGTCCCAACAGCCTACGTCGTCGTATATGAATCTTACCTCTACGCCTTGTTGTGCCTTGTCTATAAGTGCGTCGGCTATAAGGTTGCCTATAGCGTCGTTGGCAATGATGAAGGTTTCAATGTGTATATGGTGCTCGGCTTTACCGATAGCGTTTAGCAGAGACAGGTAAAAACTGCTGCCCGAGGTGAATATCTCTGGTGTGTCGCTTTGGAAAGGCAGAGCCATGCTCTGCTGCCAGAATAGTTGGATTAGTGGCTGCTCTTGTTCGTGCAGGTGCATGTTCTCCTGTCGCGCAAACTCAATCATTGAGCGCTTGCCCAGTTTGTCAAGACTAAGCTTGCTGATTAGTCGTTTGCGCCTCAGGTTTTGTCCAAAGAAATAATACAGAATAACGCCTACTACGGGAATTGTAATCAAAACCAGCAACCATGCGAATGTCTTGACTGGCTGTTTGTTGTCTAATAGCACTGCCATTATGGTAACCGCTATTATAATTACATATATGATAAGTAGTAGGTTCAAAATCTTATAAGGCTTTTATTACATTATGCTGTATGGAGTGGGGCGTCGCACTCTTTTATGTTAGTTCGCCACCTCTCAGTTTCTTCAGATATGTAAGCTCTTGCGTGGCAAAGTCAACGTTCTCAGGCTCTTTCAG
>CAZPNJ010000154.1:0-2577 GCA_964587765.1 uncultured Prevotella sp. | reverse complement strand
ATGTCTATCAAAACGTATGCTTTACGGCGCTTTAGAAAATGCAGGAAATCTCTTAGATTATCGTCCATCTGGCGGGTGTCGTATTCTTCGTCAGAGTCTTCGTCATCATCGCCAAGATTGTTGCCTAACTGTGTCAGTCCCATGGTGAAGTCGGTCATCTGCAACAGACCGTCAATTACTGCCAGCGCCCTCATATCGTGGCTGTTTACCAAACAGTTTATATACTCTTCGGTGTAGTCAATATGGTGCAGCGGAACCAACATCTCAAGGTAATAATAAGCCATGCGGTAGTTCTTCAGCTCATTGTAAGCATAGCCTAACATATAAATGGTATCGTTTAGCGTCGCACGCTCGTCGTTCGACATATCATTATAATCTCTTGACATATTGTTGTATGCCGACTCAAGATATGTTATTGCCTCGGTGTAGCGCTTGGTCTCAAACAGATGCTTGCCATGAGAATAGTTGAAGGCAGAGTCCATATCAACGCAGTTGAGCAATGTTCTCTCTTCGTCTGTCAACTGGTTGTCTTTGCCCTCAGCCGACTTTGCTATCGCTTCTTTCCATATATAATGGTGCTTGCTCAGTAACTGCTTCATTGGCTTTGTGTCGTAAGCCAGCAATATGCTTCTTGTGCAAGGCATGGTCTCATCGTTGCTCTGTGGTAAGGTCGCGCTTACGGGCAGAGGCAATAGGGTGGTGGTGATGCGATAATAAATCGTTTCGTCTGTACGCTCTTCCGCAGAAACGTGAATGGTTATCTCACGCTCGTTTTTCGTCTTGTCAATGAAGTTGAGCGTAAGCAGCGCCTTTTGTGCCGTCAGTTTGCCATCGCTTATTATTGCGTCGGCGGGATTCCAGCCGGCTATGTCGTCAATCTCAACCTTTATGTCGTTTGTCTTTACAACTTGTCGCTTGCCATTCTCGTTGACCTTTTGAATGGTCTCTGCTGAGCCATATAGCCTTAATGGCAGGAAATTATCAATGCTCATGGTAATTGACAGCAGAGTCTTTAGTGTTAAAGGTTTATGCTCAGACGTGCGCCATGTGTGTACCGTGTCTTGGTGCATTATTTCCTGCTCTCTTATGAGATACAGGTTGTGTGTGTAGTTTGCGTTTATCTTTTCATGGTCTGAAGTGTCGCCGTTGGATAGTTCATTAAATCTGTTGACAAATGTGGCTTGCCATGCAAACATGCCTCTCATAATGTCGGCTATGGTCGTGTGCATATATGGGTCGCTCATGCGCATGCCTGCCATTATGTGTACATGTATGCTGCCGTCGTTCTCGTCTATGTTGTAGGTCATGCGCTGTATTTCGCTGTTGGCGTTGCATTGGTTGCAAACTCTGCGCACCGTGTCTAATGCGTCTGATGTGGCATCAAAGACAAAAAGGTATAGTATAGAGCCGAACTGCGACTCCTTTGTAAGTCTTACGGCAAAGTTGCCGCTCTGAAATTCAAATCTTGCAACAATGTCGTCCTTAATCTTCTCCCACGTAACCTTACATGCCAAACGGTGCAAGGCTCTGCTCAGGGCACGTCTTTGCTGCGGCAGCGTCAGCGGACGCTCCTCTTTCTGTGCCCTTTGCTGCTGCGCGTATAGCATCAACGAGAGCGTAACAGCCAGCATTAGAGATATGTATATTATGAAGTAGATTAAGTGGTTCATGCTACAAAGTTACGAAGTTCTACTTTAATATGCAAGCTTTTTGCGGAAACATTATACCTTAATGTATATAATAAAATATCGCCCATGTTTGGCGGTTAACTGTAAAGTTCGTAACTTTGCAACATAAATTATACAAGAATTAGATATTAAATATGAGTGTTTCAGAATTGAGCGAGCAAGAGATTGTTCGCAGACAGAGCCTTGAAGAGCTCAAGAATATGGGCATTAACCCATATCCCGCAGAAGAGTTTCCCACCGATGCGTTTTCCACAGATATAAAAGCAGAGTTTAAGGACGACGAGCAGCGCCAGGTTTGCATCGCCGGCCGCCTTATGACCCGTCGTGTGATGGGTAAGGCTTCTTTTGCTGAAATCCAAGACAGCAAGGGCCGTATTCAGGTATATATTACCCGTGACGACATCTGTCCTGATGAGAACAAAGACCTTTACAATAAGGTGTTTAAGCGTCTGTTGGATATTGGCGACTTTATTGGTGTAAAGGGCTTCGTGTTCAAGACACAGACTGGCGAAATAACCGTTCATGCTCAAAGTCTGACATTGCTCTCTAAGAGCCTTCGCCCATTGCCTATCGTTAAGTATAAGGACGGCGTTGCTTACGACAAGTTCGACGACCCAGAGCTTCGCTATCGTCAGCGCTATGTTGACCTCGTTGTAAACGATGGCGTTAAGGACGTATTTGTAAAGCGCGCTAAGGCTATCACCACATTGCGTAAGTTCCTTGACGATGCTGGCTATACCGAGGTTGAAACCCCAACTCTGCAAAGCATACCGGGTGGCGCAAGCGCACGCCCATTCATAACCCACTTCAACGCTCTTGACGTGGATATGTATATGCGTATCGCCACCGAGCTTTACCTGAAGCGCCTTATCGTTGGCGGTTTCGAGGG
>CAZPNJ010000153.1:546-5233 GCA_964587765.1 uncultured Prevotella sp. | reverse complement strand
AAATCTCCTCTACCTTCTCGTCGGGCAGACCAATGATAGCAGCCATTGTGCCAGGAGCAGCCTCGCAAGCCTTCTGCATCGCCATAGCACGAGCGTAAACCAGTTTCAAACCATCTTCAAAACTCAATGCACCTGCGGCAACAAGAGCTGAGAACTCGCCCAATGAGTGACCAGCAGTCATGGCTGGTTTGAACTCACCCTCCATGCAAAGCGCTGAGATTACGCTGTGAAGGAATACAGCAGGTTGTGTAACCTTTGTCTCGCGTAGCTGCTCGTCAGTGCCAGCAAACATAATATCGGTTATTTTGTAGCCAAGCACCTCATCGGCCTTGTCAAACAATTCTTTTGCTTTACTGTTGTTATCGTACAGGTCTTTGCCCATACCTACGAACTGTGAACCCTGTCCAGGGAAAACGTATGCTTTCATATTCTTTATTATTTGTATGTTTATATTTGTCTTTTTTGTGCGTCTGTAAATATAGATAGGTGCAAAGATAACACATCTTTTCCTTCTACGCAAAAAGTTGTGCCCAAAAGTATTTCTACTTTCAGGCACAAGTATTTTTAGTTTTAGGCTAAACTATTTTTAATCACGGGCGTGACTAATTTTAATCATAGGCACGACTATTTTTAATCATAGGCGCAACTATTTGGCAGTTTGCCCAAGCATCATTTTCTTCCACTTGAAATAGCCAAACACTGCTATAACTACGTACAGCCCATAAAGCCCAGCCTTAAACGGAATACCCTTTATTATATAAAGGTATGTGGCAACCAAGTCAACCACAATCCAGAAAAACCACTGCTCGATGTACTTATGCGCCAAAGTCCACAGCCCAACAAAACTCAAGGCATTGGTGAATGCGTCGAGCACTGGCACAGTACTGTCAGTGAAGTTGCTCAGCACATAGTAAACAGCAAACCACGCCACAAAGAAAAACACTGCTATTGGCACATACTTTTTCAGAGGCAAATGGCTAATCTGATTTGCCGAAGTTTCAGTCTTTTTGCCAAAAGCCAGCCATTTACTGCCATACTTCCACACCAACCAGCCATAAACTGCAGCCAATGTATAGTAAACTGCCATTGCGGCATCGCCATACAAGCCATGCGAAAAGTAAAGCCAAACGTCAAGTGCTGGCATTATTATACCCACGAGCCACAAGGCTATCGAAGCCCTGTACTCGAGGATAATATATAGCAGGCCTAAGCCTGTGGTAAAAGCATCTAAAAAGTCCATCTTTGCTTAATGGTTTATAATTCAAACGTTTGTGACAAGCTGATTAGAACTTAACGCTAACGAATCCCATTGCAGTGAAGCCTGCGCTTGGCACAAAGCCAATCTGATAATAACGGTTGTCGTTAGGGTGACCATAGCTCTCGCAAATGGTTGAATATACCCAGCCACTCGTAGCATAGCGACGACCGAACAGATTGTTCATGTTGCAACCAAACGTAATCTCTTTTATGCCAGCAGCCTTCTTAACCTTTGATGTGTAGCTGAGCGAAAGGTTAGATGTAGAGAAACATGGCAGCGAACGTTGCTTGCACTCTGTGTTGTCAAGATATTGACGACTTACGAAGTTTGTATGCCATACTGCCTCAACTCCATACAAGTGAACGTTTACAAAGCCATTGAGTATAGCCGATGGCGAGAAAGCGAGCGTTGAATTGTCGTAATGAATTGTGCGGAAATCATCTTCCCAATTCACTGATGCGACCTCGTCAAAGTCCTTAATCTTGTTGCTGCTAAGGGCTGCATTACCTTCCAGTGTGAGCCATTTCAAAGCGTCCCAACCTGCTGTCAGCTCTACGCCCATGCGATAAGACTTGTCTATGTTGGTAGTCAACTTCTCGCCAATGTCACTAAGTTCACCAGTTTGTACGAACTGGTCTTTATAGTCCATATAATATAGGTTCACGCCTGCGCGAACGTTCTTTGCATTAAGCTGATATCCCAGCTCATAGTCAAACACTCTTTCTGCCTTTGGCGATTGATATGCGCCATTATCGGTAAAGTTGTTGCGCTCTGGCTCACGATTGCCCATAGCAGCACTGGCATATAATCTGTGAATGCCCGATGTGTAAGAAAGTCCTAACTTAGGATTAACGAAGTTGTAGTTCTCATCGATGTTCAACTCTTGGTTCTTGTAGCTACCATCAGCCTGTTTGTAGAATTTATCGTTCTTACCACTTGTTGTATATCTAACATAGCGATACTGCACATCAGCGAAAGCCTGCAACCTATTGGTTATGTTGTAAGCAGCTTTTACAAATCCGCTGTAATCATATTTCTTAGCGTCTGAGTCGTAGTACTTGATGTTCAAATCTCCACTGCCCGTATATAGCGCATTCATCTTTGCTGCGTATGTGACATATCCGAAGTGGTTGGCACGGAATTGCTGCAAGTTCAAGCCACCGATAACGTCCCAACGCTCATCTTTGTAGTTCAAGTTCCAAATAACTCCGTATGTATGCTGACACATACCCTTCTTTCTAACGAAGTCAGTGCGCTTTATCTCATTGCCTTGCTCGTCGTACCAGTTTGAGAAACCAAACTTCTTCAGCTTGCAATTTGGCTTAAACTCCTTATAATAGCCATAGCCATATGTATAGTGCAGGGCGATGTTTGTCTTCAGTTTTGAATTGATGTCCCACACACCCGACAGAATGTTGTGATTCTGATAGAAGTTGTCTGTGGTTTTGTCCCAATATCTTCCATCGTTCATCTTATAACGAGCCGTAGTATAGTTGCCTTTAGCATCTTTTACAAAGTTACCATCAGCGTCGGTTACTATATATTCGTAAAGCGAGTTATAGCGACCAAGACCTCTGTCATACATATCCTTGTAAGTGTTTATGCCAGTGTTTGCTCCATACGTGCCATTCATAAGACTCAAATCGTCTGAGCCTGCAGTCACACCATTCCAAGCCTGACCTGTCTTTTCAAAGTTTCCAATGTTCTTATAGTGCAGTGTGAACTTATTGCCCAACCAAGTCAGTCCGCCATAGTAACTGCCAGAACGGCCCGATGTGCCATGAATGTAACCATCAGTTGTAGTTTCGTGATAAGCGCCATCGAATATTAGTCGGTTAAACAAGAGGCCAGTTGAGAAACTTGCGCCCATATTATAAGTATTGTATGAGCCATAAGAGCCTGTAAGTTCAAAAGTAGGCACCTCAGATGGCGCACTTGTCTGAAGAGAAACAGTTCCACCGAAAGCACCATCACCATTGGTTGAAGCACCAATACCACGCTGTATCTGCACACTTCCCAACAGAGATGCATAGCTGTTCATGTTAGCCCAGAAGACACACTGGTCTTCTGGCGAGTTCAATGGCACGCCATCGAGCGTAATATTTATGCGTGAGTCACCAGCACCACGAATACGTAGATAGCTCGTACCAGTGCCCATGCCGTTTTCACTCCAGCCAAGCACTCCGGGAGTCTGCGCAAACAGGAAAGGCAACTCTCTGCCACTCTTTGAAAAACCTGTTAGTTCTTTCTTTGTAATGTTTGCCACTGCGTATGGCGCATTCTTCTGCGCTCTTACTGCGCTTACCATTACTTCAGACAGATTCTTTGATAGAACCGTGTCAGACATCTCAACCCTTTGAGAAGCCTCAGCGTTAACCATCGCTGCAAACGATGCTAACATCAAATAAAATTTCTTCATCTTTTTACCTAAGATAACTAATATGAAAAACACAAAAGGGGCTTAGGCTCATTCCTTTTAGGCAAACACACATAGCCTTCTTAGGAATTCTTTTGTGCGACTCTTTCCCTACGGCGGCATTATCCGCATCAGGTCGGAGGGTATAATCTCAGCCTTTCGGCACCCCTGCCCTACACTCTGTAAGGCGATGCAAAGGTAATAAGAAAAAAGGAACTACAAAAATTTATATAAAAAAGAGAGCCTAAACCTGCGTTCAAGCTCTCCTTTTCGATTATTATATAAGATGTGTCTTATATTTTTATACTTTCATATTCTTCCTTCATGTCGATGAACTGTCCCTGCTTATCGTAGAATTCATATTGCAAGAACGACATCTTTTGCGAAGGTACTACGTGAACGCCAAAACCATACTTCATCTTCCAGCGCATATTAAGCGATGGAAAACCTTTGGTTATGAATGCTGCCACATAAGGATGCACATAAAGATAGAAAGTCTTAATGCCAATCTTCTTAACCAGTCGCTAAATCTTTGCTTCCAACTGGTCAGTAAACAAGATACTTGACTTTATCTTACCAGAGCCAAGGCACGTAGGACATTCTTCTTCCACGTTAACCTCCATGGCAGGGCGCACACGCTGGCGCGTAATCTGCATCAGTCCGAACTTGCTCAACGGCAATATGTTGTGGCGAGCACGGTCTTTCTGCATATTCTTAACCATACGCTCGTAAAGCATCTGTCGGTCTTCTGCCAATGTCATATCAATGAAGTCAACAATGATGATGCCACCCATATCGCGCAGTCTTAGCTGTCGTGCCAATTCATCAGCTGCACCAAGGTTTACTTCAAGTGCATTAGCCTCTTGACCCTGCTCTGAACGTGAGCGATTTCCGCTGTTCACGTCAACAACATGCAGCGCCTCTGTGTGTTCTATCACCAGATATGCTCCGTGGCGATAATTTACCACTCTTCCGAAGCCAGACTTTATCTGCTTTGTTACGTTAAAGTTGTC
>CAZPNJ010000153.1:0-536 GCA_964587765.1 uncultured Prevotella sp. | reverse complement strand
AGGGGCTATCAGTGACACATAGTCCTTAATTTGCTCATAGACATCTGCGTCGTTAACATGAATGCTCTCAAAGTTTGGGTTAAACAAGTCTCTGAGCATGGCTATTGCTCTACCCGTTTCTTCATACACGAGTTGAGGACGTTTCTGTGTCTTTTGCGTCTTCACGATAGCGTCTTGCCATCTTCCGAACAAAATCTTCATGTCGGCCTCAAGCTCGGCTATTCTCTTTCCTTGAGCTACGGTTCTAACTATTATGCCACAGTTTTTCGGCTTAATAGTGTTAATAAGTTGCTTTAGTCTTGCACGCTCTTCCGAACTTTTAATCTTTGATGATACGCTTACCTTTGTGCCGAAAGGCATCAATACGAGGTATCTGCCCGCAAAACTCAATTCGCCTGTCAGACGTGGACCTTTGGTGTTAATAGGTTCTTTAACTATCTGTACAAGCACTTCTTGTCCAACCTTAAGAACGTTCTGTATGCTATCATCCTTTTTCAGGTCAGGTTGCCTTACCGCTTTTTCAAATGGGGTTAGCG
>CAZPNJ010000152.1:0-5265 GCA_964587765.1 uncultured Prevotella sp. | reverse complement strand
GTTTACTTCGATTGTCTTAGAAGCACCCTTAGTTGCACCTTCCCAACCGAAAGCGATACCTACAGCCCAGTCATTGTTGATGTTGTAACCAACTTCAGGAACGAGCTTGTAAGATGTAACGTCAAATCCGTCAGCGTCAATAGCTGAAACACCAACGCCACCACCAACGTAAACTTGTGCTGAAGCACTAACTGCGATAACTGCAGCTACTAATGTCATGAAAATCTTCTTCATAGTCTTTGAATTTAAGTTTGTAAAAAAAGTCTGTTTTATGTTTTATTTTGCGATGCCCTTATATAGAGCGTAGTTTTACGTTTTCTGTGTGCAAATATAAGACAAAAAGGAATACACCAATCAAAAAAGAGTGTCAATTTCAACTGAAAATGTTAATTTGCTTGATTTATATCAAGTATTCTCTGTATATTTATTACTTAATGTGCTAAAAAATACTGTCACTCACATCTTTTGTGGGTGACAGTAGCTTTATTTATTATAAAATATGTTTTTAGAAGAAGTAAGCCAACGCAATCTGCCAAGAGTTATTATGGCTCTGCTTTCTGTTATATACGGTGTTTAATGCTTCGTGAACCGTTACGTCAGCCGTCTTGCCGCAAGCGATGTTGTAGTTTACTGTTGCCTGCAAATGGCTTGCTACGGTAGCGCCAAGACCGAGGTTAACGCTGAAAGTGCTCTTTCTGAGAGAGTAGCTGCTACCGTTAGTCCACTTGAAGTTCTCGTCGCCAATGTTCAAGTTCCACTGTGGACCGGCAAAGGCAAACACATTAGCCAAAGAGCCCAATCCTACGCCGTAGCGCAAGTTTACAGGTATTGCCACACTCTGCTGCATTACAGTCTTCTTATCGTTAGAACCGTCTTCTGTCAGTTTTGCTGAGCGTTGGTCGTAAAGTGCCGAAGCATCAATGCCGAGACCTACCAATGGCAGTGTGAACTTCACGGTAGGACCTATGAAGAAGCCAGTTCTGTTTGATGCGTCAAGCAGGTCGTCGCTGATTGACATGTTTGTAACGTTCAGACCGCCCTTAACACCAAACTTAACCTGTGCCTTAGCGGTTGTGGTCGCAGCGAATATCGCTACGGCTGCGAGTAAATAAGTAATATTTCTCATATTTTTATTATTAACTATTTTGTTTCTTTTGTTAATGCCTCTGCCTCCTTACGGTTACTCTTGCCGCTCCCGATGATGCAGATGAGCTGCTGCGGTGCGACTTCTTTGCCGTTGTTGAGGCTGAGCTACTGCCAGAACGGCGTGTAGTCTTCCTTGCCTTCTTGGTGGTCTTGTCGGCTTTGGCTAAGCTGTCGAGCGAGTCTTTAGCTGCCTTGTCGCCCCAGATGTGGCTCTCGAAGTCGGCAATCTCTTTCTCTATGCGCTGCTGCTCCTTAGTCAGTGCAGCCTCGTTGGTGCAATACTGAGCCAGCGTCTTGCCAAGCATGTTGGTGGTTTTGTATATCTTGCCCTTGTAGAGGTGCTCGGTAAAGTAGTCGTCTATGCTCATGGTGGCGGCGTTGTTGAGGTCGCTGGTCATGATGGTCTGCTTTACCAAGAATGGTGCAAGGTCGTCGTAGCGCATCCAGAACAGTGGGTATTGTGTGCCGGCATCGTTAGCGTCAGAGCCAAAGTCACCGAAATCGCCGAAGTCGTCGTTGCGCTTCATTATAGGGCATAGTGCCACAACCTTAGTGTGGAACGTAGATGTAGCCTGGTCGTAGTAGGCGCACTCCTTAACGTAGTAAGCCTTTACCTCGCTTGAGGGAATGTCGTTGTCCTCTATGCGTATGCCTCGGTCGGTGCGCTCGTAGTAGATGTGGTAGTCTTTTAGAAACGACATCGGCTTTATGCGCGACGAGTCGTTGAACACCTCGTTGCCGTCGATGTTGTACTTGTAGGCTGGCACCTGTCCCTTCATCATCAGTTTGAACATATAGCAGAACAGGTTCATCTGCTGTCCTTGTGGCTCAACGGGGTAATAAAGTCCGGCGTTAGCGCCATCGGTGAGCTTCACCTCGCGGTATATGTCGCGGCGCCAAACCACGTCTTCGCTCATAGGCACCGCCGTAGGAAACGATATCTGTGCGCGCTGGGTCAGGGCAGAGGTGTTGCGCTGAACTTTAGCCTGCTGCTCGGCGCGGCGGCGAGCCGGCTGCGCCATGGCTGACGTAGCCACTACAAGTATTGATAGTAAAAGAATGGTCTTCTTCATATTCTTGTTATTTATTATTTCACGATTACTTCGAGCGATGCCGGCAGCTGACGTGTAATGCCGTCAGGACCGATAGCCTTAACTCTTGAGATGTAGAAACGACGGTTGCGCGACAGATGGCGGAACAGCTCTCTCTGGCGACCGCTGAACTGTGAGCCCTCTGACGCCATCGGCACGGCGTTGCCCATATTGTCAAAGAACACGGTCTCGAAACTAACCACACGGAACTTTATGTCCAACAGTCCGTCGTCAATAGCAGCCGATATGCCGCTTGCGCCCATTAGAGCCTGCTTGCTTAGGCCGCCGCCCTTGAAGCGGTCAGAGCCTACGGCTATGTAAGCCGTTGGGTCGGGCAGCTTGCGCACATGGAAGGTGAACTTGCCCATAGGGCGCACTCTGCCGTTCTGGCTTGCCGTTACGCTGATGGTTACGTCCTTGCCCACCGATGACGGACGGGCTATGAACCTGCCCATGCCAAGCGAGCGGAACGAACCGCCACTCATTGAAGCCTGAACTGCTGACAGTGGCACGCCCGGTATGCTTATGCTCATTGGGTTTTCGTATCCGGCATACAGCACGTTCATAAGGTCTGCCGATACGGTTGCGCTTGGCGCCACCACGTTGTACTTTGTGGTGAAGTCGCGGCGTATAATCTCGCCATTGCCGTTGCGCATGGTGATGTAGCCGCCAAATGAATGTTCGCCCACGCCGCCTACGTTAAACTCGTAGGTGTTGTTGCGCAGCTCCACCTTGCGACCGCCAATGTATATCTCCGGCTTCTGTGTGGTGTCAATCGCTGCCATTACTATCTGAGCAGAGTATCTGTCGCCGCTCATCACGGTGCGCGACTCTGGTATCACGAAGGCGTTAAGTTTGTTTACGCGGATATCCTTAACGTCGATGTTCGAGATAAGTGTGTGCAGAACCTCGCCCTCTGCATAGCGCACGTCGCTTTGCAGTTTCGACAACAGCGTTACGGCTGCCGCCACTGGCATGTTGTCAAACATATACTCTTGCCAGTTCTTGCCTAACGTCATCTCGCCCTTAGGCAGCTCTGTAGTAAGGTTGCTGGCTATCAGTTTGCGCTGCTGAGGGTCGCTGACCATCTTCAGTATGCGCTCACGATATGAGTTTATGGCCTTGTAAAGGCGCTTGCCTTTGCCCGTACCTGGTGCGAGCATCACTATTGATGCCGCCTCAAGGTTGTCTTTATGCTCTATGTGCTTTACGTCGCCATCTTTGCCATCAGCTTCTCGCACGATTGCAACCTTCAGTTCCTGTGCGAAGTTGTAGAGCGAGTCGCTCATGTTCTTAACCATGGTAGCCTTCTCGAACCACTCCTTAACCTTTGTGGGGTTGGTCTTCATCTGCTCGGCAAAGTTGTCGTATATGGCAGTGTTCTCCGTCGCTGAGTTTGCCGTGGTGCGGTTCAAGCTGTCTTCAACAATGGTGAAGCCGTTGAGCACCTCGGTAGAGACGTTCAGAGCAAGCATTGCCATGAGGACGACATACATGAGGTTAATCATCTTCTGGCGAGGCGAAACATATTTCTTTCTTATTGCCATCTTAGTTGCTAATTGCGAATTACGAATTGTTCATTGCGCATTACTGTTGTGGTGCGGCAACGTTCATGTTGGTGGTCATTGCCTCAATCATGCGAGCGTATATCTTGTTAAGCTCTTTAATCTGGTTAGCCATCTTAAAGGTCTGCTCGTTAATCTCATCAATGGTGCCAATCTGTTTGCTTGCGCCTTTAAGTTGCATCTCGTAAACTTTGCAGATGCCAGTGAGTGTGCGGTTCAGGTTTTCCATCTCCTCGCTGTCGGTGGTCAGGCGCTGGCTCTGCTCTGATACCTTCTGCAGAGTTTCCGTTAGCTTGTTCAGTTGCTCTACATAGTTAGTCTGAGCGTCAGAAACCTCTTGGCTCTGCTCTGCCTGCTTGGTTGCCGCCTCAGCATCAACTGGTACACCGCCACCGCCGGCGATAATTACCTGAGCGCCGCCAGACGTGCCAGTGCCGCCCTCTACCACAGTGCCGTTAGCTGCGCCGCCGCCAATAATAGTAGTTCCACCTACTACGCCGCCCGTAGCGCCGGTAACCATAACCTGTGGCTGAGCGACTGTGGCAGACGGTTCATCGTCGTGCGAGAACTTGCCTGTTTCAAGATATTCCTCAGTAACGTGGGTTGGCATCTCACGGCCGTCGGCAGTCTTGTCAAACGGTCGGTCAAACGCCGAGATAAAGAACACGAACACCTCAGTGCCCATACCTATGAAAAGCATGATGTTTGCTCCAGGTAGGTAGGTCAGCTTGAAGAGTGTACCGAGAATAACTATTGACGCACCCCACGAGTAAGCGTAGTTTAAGAACGTCTGTCCGGGCACGCTGTCCATCCACTTCTGTAGTCGATAGACAAGGTTGAATTTGCTATACTGAGTCATATCTGTTATTTCTTTTGTTTGCCTGATGTGGTGCTTGCTAATGAGCGTACGCAGCGGAAGCCAATGTAAGAGCGTGGCTGGTTTTGGTATTCCCATGTGCGCCATGCGCTGCGTATGTATGATTCGGGGTCTTTCCACGAGCCGCCTCTGACGCTCTTCTTCTTTAGTCGATAGGGGTCTTCAATGGCTGCGTTGTATTCAAGTTGTGGGTTAAGGTCGTTCATAGCGTCAACGCCAGCCTCGGTATAGACGGTGCTAGTCCATTCAGCCACGTTGCCAGCCATGTCGTATAACCCGTTAGAGTTGGCGGCATAGATACCGCACTTGCTGGTTATAAGGTTGCCGTCTTCGGTGTAGTTGCCACGGTCGGGCTTGAAGTTGGCATAGAAACAGCCCTCACCGTTCTTAACCTGCTTGTTCTCCCACGGGAACTCGTTGCCCTCCTTGCCTCGCGCTGCATACTCCCATTCAGCCTCGGTCGGCAGACGGTAGCGCTGTATGTAGCGAGCTTCGCCGCCAAGACCTTTCAGCAGATATTCGGTGCGCCAAGCGCAGAAGGCGTTGGCCTGCTCCCATGTGACGCCCACCACAGGATAGTCGTTGT
>CAZPNJ010000151.1:0-5370 GCA_964587765.1 uncultured Prevotella sp. | reverse complement strand
TACCGAACGAACTGACGAGAACACCATGGGGCTGCACTCTCGTGGCGCCGGTTGGAGCGAATACAACCAGTATTACACCCTACCCGACGATACCACCATCACTGACTCGCTGGCTCGTATCGACTATCAGATACTGGGCGTTGAAGACCTCATCATGGACGAAGAGGCACTTGAGTTCGCCTTTGAGGGCTATCGCTACTACGACCTTCTGCGTGTGGCTTTGCGCCGAGGCGACGCTTCATATCTTGCCAACCGAATACTCGCACGCAAAGGAGTAAACGGTGGTTCTGCTGTTAACGAAGATGACTTGAAAAAGGATGATGTTCTGTTCATGTCGTGGAAGGGAAAGATTGGACCAAAGTGGGATAAGACACATTATTTTAATTAAAAGATTGGTTCTACTGTGAAGTAGTATTTTTCATAATTTTTAATGTTATATTAAGTTTACGCGCCCCGCATTCATTTGCGGGGCTTTTTTATTTCTATTCTGAAATCCACGTTTGGCCAGGACTTACTACATCATATCTCAAATCGTTATAGGTGTCTTGCTGTTTCCTTTTAGTAAAGAAGCATTATATACTTTAAGTTGGAGTACAGCATACTTTAAGTTAAAGTACAACATACTTTAAGTTAAAGTACAACATACTTTAAGTTGAAGTACAGTATACTTTAAGTTGAAGTACAACATACTTTAAGTTGAAGTACAATATGGAGTTTTAGAGATAGGGGCTGAGCAAACAGTAATAAAGAATTGTGGAATAGCGTAACACAGGCTTTTGAGGTGCAGTAAGTAAGATTTTCGGGCTTAGGCTTTGTTTATGTAAAAACAATTACTATCTTTGCCACATATAGTTAACTAAAAGCAAATAGATTATGATAAAGCCAATAGGCAAAGCGCTAACACTAACCGCCCTTTCGATAGTCTTGGCACTCGGTTCGTGCGACAAGCCCCTCATTGAGGCTGACAACGACAACGAGCAGAAGGTTACCCCAACAACCGACGAAGGCACAACGGCCACCGACGACCATAACACCACCTACGACGTAAAGTTCAAAGTGGCGGCGATAAATCAGCTCGACTTCAGCTACTCTAAGACAAAAGTTGTGGAGGAAATCAGCAGAGCGTGCTCGCACATAGACCTTGCCGTTTACGACCTTAAAGGAAATCTGGCAAAACCTGTGGTTAACCAAAGCGCCCTGCAAACTGACTTCGGGCAGTTCAGCTTAGAGTTAAAGGCCGGCAAATACCTTGTCGTGGCAGTGGCTCACAGCGACACCGCAGCCGCCACCATGAGCAACATAAACAGCATTAAGTTCACGAAGAAAGAACTGAGCGACGTATTCTATTATTACGACACGATAACCGTTGACAGCAACCGCACCTACGACATGATAATGAAACGAGCCGTAGCGATGATTAGGTTCACCGTCAAAGACGCTACGCCAAGCAAGGTGACGAACATGTTTTTCTCAGTTCCGAAAGGGCTTAGCCACACACTTGACGCTCAGACTGGGTTAGGGAAATCCAACGGCTACTATGTAGAGACGCCAGTTAACGAGGCAAAGAGAAACGGGGGCGCCGTTTACGAATTATACGCCTTCCCCACGGAAGAAAGCCAAAGCGTGAAAATGATAATTCGCCCAATGGCTGGCACCATATTCGTGAGCGCCTACGAAAAAGTGATGGAGGGCATTCCCGTAACCCGCAACAAGATAACCGACATAAACAAAAACTACTTCTCCGCTGACCCACAACCGCAACCAAACCCTCAGCCAGCCGACACCACCGCGACCGACACCGCACGGCAAGAAACGAAAAGCAACAGCACGTTCCACTTCATGGCTGACACCGAGTGGGGCGTACAATCATATCAATAACTTATGAAAAAGACCTTGTTCACACTGATTATGCTGATTTCATCAGCAATATTCAGCACATCAAGCGCCGCCACGGCAGACAGCACGGTCGGCGTAAACAAACTGAGCGACGACTATATGCAGGTGTCGCTCGTGACGGTAACCTCCGGCAAACAGTTAACCAACTGCCTCGGCAACACGGCACTGCACGTGAAGTGCGTGGCTGAGGGCGAAGACGTGTGCTACACGTTCAGCCCCGTGAGCGAAGGTTGCGCACTAATAAGCGACTACATACTTAACAGGGTAAAGGCTCGCTACCAAGCCGTGCCCACGGCACAGTTAGTAAACCGATACAAGAAAGAGGGGCGCGGCATAGCCGAGCGTGAACTTAACTTTACGCCACAGGAGCGACTGGCACTGAGCAAACGACTGAAGGCATTAACCAGCAAAGGTGCTGAAGACTACATCTTTGACCTGACTCGAACGGGAAGTTCGGCTATGATGGCAGCGGTAATTGACTCAGCCCTTGCCGACGAGAGTGCCTACATCAGTTACCCGGCTCTGCCCGACATGCTGCAAGGCACACACAGCACCGAACTGCCCTTCGTACTGAGGCACTCGCCATGGTACGAGCTGGCGCTGCAACTGTTCATGCCACGCAGCGGCATAACCGAGAGCACCATAAACTCACGTTTCGCACCCGAGACCATGAGTTTCGCGCTGAGATATGCCGAGCTGTCGAGTTACATAACCGTAAAGCGCCCGGCACTGAAAGGCTATAATTCAACCCTGCAAACCGCAGCCATAAAGGTGCAACGCCCGTGGCTCACGCCCCGCATCTTTGCCATAATACTTTTGGTCATCACTGCCATCATGTCGTTCGTGGATATGTATATCGGCTACAAGTGGTTTCATTGGGTTTACGACACGTTGCTCATGACCATTTACACGCTGTTGGGACTGCTCATAACAACTATGGTGGTAACTCGCTTTGGCGACGCCGGCGGCTTCAACTGGTTCGTACTCGTGATAAATCCGCTGCCACTGCTGCTGTGGCTGTTCTGTCGCAAACGATTGTTCTTCAGATACATATATCGTGTTTACACCATTTCGCTGGCGATGTTCATCATCTTCAGTCTGTGGCAACTGCCACAAATGAGCGTCACCATGCTCCTGTTCATGCTGTCCGTCTGCATACGCTGCATCGGCATCTGCCGTGGACAGACCACTCGCCGCAAGCAACTTGCAACGGCGTAAAGCACTGCGACACCACTTCACTTTTCAATAAGAAATACGGTTATTTCGCTTGTACCTTATATAAAAGGTATAAGCGAATAACTATTTAAGAGTAAAAGCACTGTTTTGCCAAAATAATCTGTAACTTTGTGCACAGAATGACGAGAAGCCGGAAAATATCACTCATAGTTCTGTTGGCCCTTGCGCTGATAGTAATTGTTTTGTTGGCGATACAGCTGTGGCCCTTGACCAAGAGCGAGGAACAGCGCAGCCACGTATTGATAGAACAGCAGCAATGGTACGAACTTGCCGTGGGCGAAGAGACGGTAGCCTGTTTCACCCGACTCGGCGGCGACTCAACCCTTGAAAACCTTTCTACAAAGCGCAGCCGCACCACCACAACCACCTACACCACTGGTCGTTGGGTGAACCACTTGTGGCTGTTCCCCTCGTGCCGAGGACTGATGATTGCCCCCACCGACACGCTGGCAGAGATAAAGTTGAACGCTGACTCGCTGGCTGAATGGGCAACAAAGCGACTGACGGCAGAGAAGGCTCGCACCCACCGACTGATACAAGAACTGAACTACTATAAGCGAATACACGACGTAACCGACGAGGGCTACAACATGATAGCAAACTATTGCGAAACGCTGATTGACCGAGAGGCGGACATCACCACCACGCTGAAGGCGCTAAACGACGCCCGTGGCGAGAAGTTGCGCATACTGAGGCGCTCAGCTTTCAAGGCTTACTACCTCAGTGGCGACAGCATAGCCCACACGAAGTGCTACCTGTCGTGGCGCGACCACAAAAAGAAGTTGTCTTATCTGCGCTCGCTCGACTATCAGTTGCCTGAGGGTCAGTGCGCCATAAACATTACGCCGTGGACAAAGCTGAAGATGCCATCTACGGCAACCATGCTGAAGCAAACGAAGATTAGCGCCGCTAAGGTGGGCAGCAAGTACATAGCGCCTAAAGACGTGATACACGCCGACGGCTACTGGGGCAACCGCAAAGACGGGCAGCGCTGTGGCTATGGCATACAGAAAGACAACGACGGAACATACTACGAAGGCTTTTGGGAGGCTGACCAGCGCAACGGCTTCGGTTTCTCTACAAGCGGCACTAAGCTGCGCGCCGGCGTATGGAAGAACGACGTGTTCAAGGGCGAGCGTTTGCTATACAGCAACTCACGCATCTACGGCATAGACATCAGTCGCTTTCAGCACATACAATACAAGACGGTGAAAGTGCGCAAACGCCGTGGCCGCCGCCACTGGTGGACAACGGCTAAGAAGCAAGTATATGCCCCGATTGACTGGAACAACATGCGAATAACCAGCCTCGGCACCATGACAAAGCGCACCGTAAGAGGCAAGGTAGATTACCCCGTAGCCTTCGTTTACATAAAATCAACCGAGGGCGTAACCATTCGCAACCCCTACTACACCCAAGACTACGCCGCCGCAAGGGCTCACAACATGCACGTTGGCTCGTACCATTTCTTCTCGGTGCGCACCACGGGCACGGCACAGGCTAAATACTTCATGGCTAACACGTCGTACAAGAAGGGCGACTTCCCTCCAGTGCTCGACGTAGAGCCTTTCCCCTCGCAGATACGTGCCATGGGTGGCACCAAGCAATTGTTTGCCAACGTAAGGGCTTTTCTGCAAACGGTTGAAGAGGCGTGGGGCGTGAAACCTATACTATACGTCAGCCAGATGTTCGTAAACAAATATCTCTGCGAGGCGCCCGACATAGAGCGCAACTATCAAGTATGGATAGCACGCTACGGAGAATATAAACCCGACGTTCACCTTGTGTTCTGGCAACTGAGCCCCGACGGCAGAGTGGCTGGCATACACGGCGATGTGGACATAAACATATTTAATGGGTATAGCACCACTTATCAGGAGTTTCTTAAATCAATTAACAACTAACAAACACATAATCAGCAATGAACAAATTATCAGCCACGCTACTTCTGGCAGCGGCATTGAGTACAAGTCTGCAAGCCGCAGCTAAAGACAATCTAACCTTTGTTATAAACGAAAGCAAGCCACAACAGACGATTGAACACTTCGGCGCTTCTGACGCATGGAGCATGTTTCGCATAGGGCTGTGGCAAGACAAGGAGCGCAATCAAGTGGCAGACTGGCTCTTCTCGACTGAGAACGACAGCCAGGGCAAGCCTCTCGGCATAGGACTTAGCATCTGGCGTTTTAACCTTGGCGCAGGCTCGGCAGAACAAGGCAGAAAGGCAAACATAAACCG
>CAZPNJ010000150.1:616-5402 GCA_964587765.1 uncultured Prevotella sp. | reverse complement strand
CCTTCGCCCTATGTGTGCGCATGGTGATATTGACATTTACGCCGATGAAAGCACCATAAACGGCTTACACTCTACAATGCCATACTGCTTTACGGAACATCTATACCCAGGTGTGCCCAAACTTACGACCAACGTTATTGATTATCATAAGCAATTCAATATAGGAAGTCTCAGCATAATGCCAATAAAGGCAATGCACAGGAAGTTGCCAATAGTCGTATATCGTATTGACAAATTTGTCTATCTCACTGACGTTAAGACTATACCTGATGAGGAGTTTGAGTACCTTCGTGGAGTTGATACCCTTGTTATAAACGCATTGCGATGGGAAAAGGAACACTATTCGCATTTACTCGTAACCGATGCCATAGAATACATTAAAAAGATTGGCGCAAAAAGAGCATATCTTACGCACTTAACTCATGAGATAGGCTTCCATGACGAGGCTGAGTAGAGATTGCAACTAATGGCAAAAGATATGGGATATTATGGCGAAATTCATTTTGCTTATGACGGACTTAAGATAAATATATAAATGATTTTAGACGAACTTAATGAGAGTCAAAGGGCTGCCGTTTGTTATATTGACGGTCCTCAACTTGTGATTGCTGGAGCAGGTTCAGGTAAGACTCGCGTACTTACATATAAAATAGCCTATCTGCTTGAAATGGGTTTTGATCCATGGTCGATAATGGCGCTCACATTTACCAACAAGGCTGCCAATGAAATGAAACAAAGAATTGGCAATCTTGTGGGAATGGACAAGGCTCGTTATTTGCGTATGGGCACTTTTCACTCAATTTTCTCACATATTCTTAGAGTTGAAGCCGAAGCAATCGGATATACCTCTAACTATACCATCTATGACGAGGCGGACAGCCTTTCACTGTTGAAAGCTGTAATCAAGGATATGGGGCTTGATGAGGACAAGGCTTACGCTGTTAGCAAAATCAAGAATATTATAAGTTCGGCAAAGAATCATTTGGTTGACTCTGAAAAATATGCTGCAAATCCACGCTTGTATGCAAGAGATAGCGAAATGGCTGTGCCACGTACGGGTAAGATATTCGCCATCTATGAACAAAGATGCAGACAAAGCAATGCTATGGACTTTGATGACTTGTTGTTAAAGACCTATCAGTTGTTTGCTCAGAATGAGGATATTCGCAGGAAATATGCCGATATGCTCAAATACATTTTGGTAGATGAATATCAGGATACCAATAATGCTCAGCAACAGATTATCAACCTTTTGACAAAAGAGCAGCGACATATTTGTGTGGTTGGCGATGATGCTCAAAGTATTTACAGTTTTCGTGGAGCAAACGTAGATAATATTCTTAATTTCAATAAGATATATCCTGAAAGCAAACTGTTTAAGTTGGAGCAGAACTATCGCTCAACACAAAACATTGTCAAGGCTGCCAATAGCTTGATAAAGCATAACGACCGACAAATACCTAAAGATGTTTACAGCGAGAACTCGGTAGGGGAGAAGGTGTCGGTGAAATCGGCATATTCTGATCGTGAAGAGGCTGCGATTGTGGCTAACGAAATATATAATATTAAGCGACAAGACAAGTGCGAATATAGTGATTTTGCCATTCTTTACCGAACAAACGCTCAGAGCCGAAGCTTTGAAGATGAGTTCAGAAGCAAAAATATTCCTTATCGTATATATGGTGGACTGAGTTTCTATCAGCGTAAAGAAATCAAAGACACGATATCTTATTTCAGGGCTGTTGTAAACAACAAAGATGAGGAAGCTCTGAAACGTATTATAAAATATCCGAAAAGAGGCATTGGCGACACTACTATAAATAATGTGTTAGCCTTTGCTCACGACCATTCTTGCAGCATGTGGGAAGCCATAACTCAAGAATTTGCCGAAGAACTTAACGTTAACAAAGGCACAAAAAAGAAATTGCTCGACTTTTGCGAAATGATAAACGGCTTTACAGAGCGCCTGAACTCTGACGATGCTTACACGCTTGGACAAGCCATTATTAAGGAAAGTGGCATTTTCAATGATATATATTGCGACAATACCCCGGAAGGAATTAGCCGACAGGAAAACCTTCAGGAATTGGTGGCAAGTCTAAAAGAATTTGTAGAAAGCAAGCGCGAGGAAAATGGTGATGAAAATGTCTATTTAACTGACTTCCTGCAAGAAGTTGCGCTAATCAGCGACCTCGACAAAGAAGAGGAAGACAGCAATCGAGTAACACTGATGACAATTCATGCCGCAAAAGGCTTGGAATTTCCAACTGTCTTTGTGGTTGGTTTGGAGGAAAACCTGTTTCCATCGCAGCGCTCGCTTGACAGTTTGCGACAACTTGAGGAAGAACGCCGATTGCTTTATGTGGCTATAACTCGTGCTGAGCGCCATTGTATTCTGACAAACGCCAAAATGAGATATAAGTTTGGCTCAATGGATTTTAACACGCCTTCGCGATTTATTAAAGACATTGATCCGGAATATCTTGACATTAAGGGAGGTAACAACATTGAGGCGAGTAAGTCTTCTATTTATCATAACGGTTATGGCAATAACAAATGGAGTAATCGTATGCAGAACAGTCGTCCTGTAGCAACTCAATTTATGGCTGACGCAAAACCGAAATGCACATCTCCAAAGAGAGCAGAGCAGGCTGTTGATCCGTTTTCTGACAGTTTTAAGCGCAAATTTGTGCGACTTGGCGGAAACATGTCTAAGTTTGAGCAAGCCATGACCAATGGCGGACGAACCATTGCTGCTGAATCTACTTCAAGAACATCGGTTCAAACAAAAGGAATAAACCTCAGTGTAAACGACAGAATTGAGCATCGTACATTTGGACAAGGTGTAGTTACGAAAATTGAAGGCTCTGGCGAAAATACAAAGGCAACGGTTAAGTTTGATAATGTTGGCGAGAAAACTTTGTTATTGAAATTCGCTCGTTTTAATAAAGTATAAACTCTGCGAAACAATTACGCCTATAATTAAAATTAGTCGCGCCTTCGACTAAAAATAGTCACGCCTGTGATTAAATTTAGTTGCGCCTATGATTAAAAATGATTACGCCTACAAGTATTAACAGCTTTGCCCATAAGTATTAAGACTTATGCTCACAACTATGAATACTTTAAGGCAGAACTTTCAAAACTTCACTTCTGAAATCATATACCTATTATGATAAATAGGATTTGTTATAATAAAAAGTTATGTATAAACGACATGTTGTTGTTTGCTTTATGAGTTTTGCATTTCTCTGAGCAATTGTTTCTGGCGCTCAGAAAGATTTGTGGGCAATGTTACGTTATATGTTATAATAAGGTCGCCAAAAGTTCCGTCGCCTCTGTCATAACCTTTACCACGCAATCTTACTTTTGTGCCATTTTGTGTTTCGGGTTTAACCTTCAGTTTGATTTTTGACCCATTACCAAGTTGAATGATTACATCGCCACCAAGCATTGCTGTGTACAGGTCGATGTTTACATTGGCGTTCATTGTGCCAGAGTTTTGTCGTGTTGTTGTGCGACGACTGCCTCTGCCTCTTGAGCCAAACATCTGTTCAAAGAAACTTGATGTACCACCACCCATAAAACTGCTGAAGTCAAATCCGTCAAATGGCGAGCCTCCGTCAGATGAACTCCAGTGAAACTCTTGCCCACCACCAGCGCCACCATTTCCAAAGCCACCAGCCTTGCGCCAATTTTCGCCAAACTGGTCATATTTCATTCGCTTCTCAGGGTCACTGATTACGTCGTAAGCCTCGTTCAAAGCCTGAAACTTCGCCTTTGCCTTAGGGTCGTTTGGGTGAAGGTCCGGGTGAAATTGCTTTGCCCTTTTTCTGTATGCTGCCCTAACATCCTTTTGAGCGATGTTTTTGTCAACGCCAAGTATTTTGTAATAATCAATAAATGCCATAGTTTTTACCCTCCATTGTTTTGCTCTTTTAAGTCATAATTTTCAATGACTTTCCTATAACACTGCATAGCAAAAACTATGCCAAAACATACATCATAGAGAACAAAAATTGAGTTGCCACAATATATAATAATATAAGTGATGCTCCCCTACTGATTCCATAAGTTAAATTATCGGTGAGTTCAGCAAGATTTCTAACTGCTCCTGTGGCAAATCCATAACTAATTGACATTAAACAAATTGTCATGCAGCAATAAGGTATAATGCTTCTTGAGAAACTGCTGTCGTAGAGTTCACCTGAAATGCTTAAAAGAATGGCATGAGGCACAATGGTTAACAGCAACATTACTGCCAGGCAAACCACAAACTCAGTGCAAACTATCCTTATGGCAAGGCGTCTTCTATAGGCACCCTTGTTCTTTTTTGAGAATATGTTGATGAAATGACTGTGGTAAATGCTGCCAACGGTTATGCATAAAATCAGAAATAATCCGAGATACGATGCATTCATGTTGCTGGTAAATTCGCCCAGCATCCACCTTATACCCTCTGCAGATAGCAGTGAACGCATGTGAATGTCGGGGAAAACTGCAGTTATTATCCACGAGAAGAATACCAACAGCACTTGCAAAATCACAAATGCACAGAGTAAATAGTTAATAATATGTCGAATTCTATTCGTCATCAGGGAAGAGATTGTCTATGTCAATTATGCGCAATTCAAGTGCTTTCACCACCAATCTTGTTGCGTTTATGCCCATTCTGCCATTGCCTTCAGGAAAGAGTTTGTTTGACAATTCGTTCTGACGTTTCTCCAAACTTTTAACTCCGAACGGCATACCTCTAAGATTTGAAATCTGCTCTTTGGTATAACCC
>CAZPNJ010000150.1:0-606 GCA_964587765.1 uncultured Prevotella sp. | reverse complement strand
CAATGCCAGATGGCGCAAAAAGCGTTCGTCATATTCGTCAATTTCATAGTTTATCATCGCCTCTTGTTGCAGGAACTTATTGTTAACTGACAACTTGAATCGCTCAACAATCTTTTCCAGTATAGGCTCGTTGAAAACATAGCGTTTCCCTCCTACTACGCTTATTACATCGTTCATGGTCAGTAGCTCGCCACTTTTCAAGATTATTCCGTCGCAACCAGCATCAAGAACATCTACCCACAGTTTCTCGTTTAGTATTTCACCTGTGAATATCAGCACCTTAACATTGGGGTATTGTTCCTTAGTGGAACGGCATATCTCCACACCAACCGTCGTAGAGCCACCAAGTCCTAAGTCAAGCAGCACCAAATCCGGCAAATCATTCTTTACCAATGACCAGTATTTCTGCTCGTTTTCAGCTGTTCCTATAATTTCAGCCTCAGGTATTTCGTTACGAAAAATGCCAAGAGTTCCCTTCATCTCAAGTGGCATATCTTCCACTACTATAACTTTGAATTTATCCATATCTCTTTATTTATAGTTATTCTTATGATTGTTTGTCCGTTATCGTTGTTGACTGCTCTTATACCATTGCCTCGCGAACGG
>CAZPNJ010000149.1:0-5423 GCA_964587765.1 uncultured Prevotella sp. | reverse complement strand
GGGATATGGTTCTCTCAGGTCAGGCCACAGAGCACAACTATTGTGGCGTAAACTGTGGCATTATGGACCAGTTCGCAAGCGTATTTGGTGAGGAAGGAAAGCTTATGCGCCTTGACTGCCGTAGCCGTGAATTTGAATACTTCCCATTTGACCCTAAGGGCTATAAGTTGGTTCTTGTTGACTCAAAGGTAAAGCACGAACTTGCATCTTCTGCTTATAACGACCGTCGTAAGAGCTGCGAGAATGTAGTTGCTGCTCTTCAGAAGAAGTTTGCTGACCGCGAATTTGAAACTCTTCGCGATGCATCTTGGGATGATTGGGCGGCAGTTAAGAGCGAAATCAGCGAAGAAGATTATAAGAGAGCTCACTTCGTTCTTGGCGAAGTTGATCGTGTATTGGCTGTTTCAGACGCTCTTAACAAGGGTGACTATGAAACCGTTGGAGAGCAGATGTATAAGACTCACTTTGGTTTGAGCAAAGAGTATGAAGTTAGCTGCGAAGAACTTGACTTCCTCAACAACCTTGCAAAGCAATGTGGCGTAACAGGTAGTCGTATTATGGGCGGTGGCTTCGGTGGTTGTACAATCAACTTGGTAAAAGAAGACCTGTACGACTCATTCATTGCTGAGGCAAAGAAACAATATGTTGCTAAATACAATCGAGAGCCAGCTGTATATGACGTAGTCATCAGCCAAGGTTCACACAAAGTTTGCTAACAAATAATCATGGCGTCAGCCAGTATGCAAGGGAACTTGCTGGCTGACGTCTTTTTATTTCATATTATTACTACAAATACAACAAAAGAGAATGAAAATCAGAACTTTTTCAGCTGCTTGCTGCGTAGCTCTCATGGGCTTTTTCTCAGCATGCTCTAATGGCAATCTTACAGAGTCTGGTCTTGACCCTGCAAAGTTTGACACCACAATCAACAACAAACCAGTTAAACTTTACACCTTAAAGAACAACAATAAGATGGAAGTTTGCATCACAAACTTCGGTGGACGTGTTGTTTCTATTATGGTTCCAAACAAAGACGGCATACCTGTTGACGTTGTTCTTGGCTATGACAACGTAGCACAATATGCTGATTCTGTTAACAGCCCAAGCGACTTCGGAGCATCTATCGGCCGTTACGCTAACCGTATTAACAAAGGTCAGCTGACAATAGCAGGAGAAAAAATTCAATTGCCTACAAACAACTATGGTCACACTCTTCATGGCGGACCTTCAGGATGGCAATATCAAGTTTATGACGCAGAACAAATTGATGAAACAACGTTGAAGCTTACAATTAAATCTCCAGATGGCGATAATAACTTCCCTGGCAACGTTACAGCTGTGGCAACATATAAACTGACAGAGGATAATGCTCTTGACATAACGTTTGAGGCAACAACTGATAAGGAAACAGTAATTAACATGACCAATCATTGTTATTTTAACCTTAGCGGACACCCAGAGCAAGCTGGAACAAACATGCAGCTATATATTAACGCAGACCAATTCACACCTTCAGACACCACATATATGACTACAGGTGAGCTTCGCGATGTTTATGGGACTCCAATGGATTTCACAAAGCAACGTGCTCTATATGAATGCATTGGCGACACATCTTTCCAGCAAATCAAAAACGCAGGTGGATACGACCACAACTGGTGTCTTAACACTTACAAAAACGGTAAGGGTGATGACAAGAAAGTTGCGGCTCGACTCTACTCTCCAGATAGTGGCATCAAGCTTGAGGTGTTCACAAACGAACCAGGACTTCAAGTTTACACGGGCAACTTCTTGGGCACAGGCGTAAAAGGCAAACATGGTATAGCATATCCTAAGCATGCATCCGTATGTCTTGAGAGCCAGAAATACCCAGACGCTCCAAACAAACCCAAGTGGCCTTCTGCAACAGTTAAACCAGGTGAGAAATATTATAGCCACCTCATTTATAAGTTTAGCGCTAACGAATAATTGCTAATTATAAATAAAAGCATTATATTTGTGCTCGATGCAAAAAAGCATCGGGCACTTTTTCAAAATATATGGCAGACACTTTTACTTTCAAACAATTCACAATCCATCAAGACCGATGCGGAATGAAAGTCGGCACTGACGGCGTATTGCTCGGAGCTTGGGCTGAAGGTGGCAAAAACATTTTAGACATAGGTTGCGGAACAGGCATTATAAGTATTATGATGGCTCAGCGATTTGCCAACTCTGCTATACTTGGCATTGACATAGACAGTGCTGCTTGCGAGCAAGCTATTGAAAACGCCACTCAAAGCCCTTACGCAAAACTAATAAAAGTTTTGCCCATAACTGTTCAAACTTTAGCGCAAAACTCAGAACCGTTTCAGGCAATAGTTTGCAACCCTCCCTTCTTCGTAAACAGTTTGAAAAGCAAAGGCGCAAGCAGAACAATGGCGCGCCACACTGACACCCTTTCGTTTCAAGATTTGTTTCGCTGCGTAAACAAATTGCTTTCAGCCGAAGGAGTTTTCTCAGCTATAATACCTGATGAGCAACTATCTGACTTTCTTTCAGAATCTTATTTCTATGGGTTAAACCTTATGCGCCACACAAAAATCAAAACCACAATAAACAAACCAACGCCCAAGCGCCATCTATTAGAGTTCAGGAAAGACAACGATAAAGAGTATCAGGAAGAAATGGTATTCCTCACTGACGCGAAAGGTGAAAAGTCGCAATGGTACGATGAACTAACAAAAGATTTCTACTTGTAAACCTTTATAGATTAAGTTTGTTAATTAGTACCTTGCTTAAAGCTTGTATATGCCTTGTTTGCCTGTTAAGGTCATCCTTAACAATATTAATTTCGTTAAACAAATCAGCCGTTGCGGTTTGAAAAGCGTTTGGCTTGCGTAATGTCTTGTCGGCATCTGGGTTCACGAGCATTTTTATTCCATGCGGAACAATCTCAACATCAATATCGGCTGAAGTCATCACAGGGTCGCCATCGTAATGAATTACGCCCTCTTTTCGGCGATGAATATGTATTTTCTTTGCGCTGAAAGTCTTTATGCGCGAACTTTTGTCCAACGTTTTGTTAAACATATCAACCGCAATCTGTGGAGCTTCTATAATATCGAAAGGCTCCATAATGATAACGTTCATCAGCCCATCGCGCATAGAAGCCTGAGGAGCTATATAAGCATTGTTGCCATACTGCGAAGCATTAGCGCACGAAATCAAGAAAGCCTTGTAATGAGCTGCGCCGTTTTCAGTTGTAATTTCATAAACCTCTGGCTTATAGTTCAAGCCCTCACGCAACACATTCTCTACATAGGTTATTGGGCCACGCTTACCTGCCTCAGCAAACTTCTTGCTAATCATTGCGTCGAAGCCCATTCCGCAGGTACAGAAGAAAGGATAGCCGTTAATAAGCCCATAATCAAGGTCGTGAATCTCATACTTATTTATTAAGGCAATGCTCTTCTTAACGTTCAATGGCAACATTAAGTGCCGAGCCAATCCATTGCCAGAACCACAGGGAACAACGCCCAAAGCAGTGTTTGAGCCGACAAGAGCACGACCAACCTCGTTGACCGTTCCGTCGCCACCAACAGCAACGACAAGGTCAATGCCGTTATCCTTAGCCTCACGAGCTATTTCCTCAGCGTGCCCTGCCCTTTCCGTAAATTTTATTTCACAATCAAACAAATCATTGTCCAGCGTCTTCTCTATCAACGTTGGAATACCAGCCTTGCTTGTCGTTCCCGAAATGGGGTTAAGTATGAACAAAATCCTTTTCTTCATAACGTACGCAAAAGTAAATTAAACAACAATAAGATTTAGCATTTTGCAACTAAAAAACGCTTATCGCATATTATTTCCACTCAAAAGGAAGTTTTCTAAGTTCTTTTTTGTATCTTTGCGCCCGAATTAAACAAGAAAAAAAATTATTATTAATAATAATGGGACAACTAAGTGAAAAATTAAAGAACTATGATATAGCCCGTAAATATAGAGAATTAGGGTTGTATCCGTATTTCCGTGTCATCACAAGCAAACAAGGCACAGAGGTTGACATGGAAGGCCACAGAGTTCTAATGTTTGGCTCTAACGCCTACACAGGTCTTACTGGCGACCAGCGAATCGTTGACGCAGCAAAAGCTGCTCTTGACAAATACGGTTCTGGTTGCGCAGGCAGCCGTTTCCTTAACGGAACGCTCGATATTCACGTTCAGTTAGAGAAAGAATTAGCAAAATATGTACACAAAGAGGATTGTATTAGCCTTTCAACAGGTTTCTCTGTAAACCAAGGCGTACTTGCGTGCGTTGTTGGAAGAGGCGATTATATTATATGTGACGACCGTGACCACGCAAGTATCGTTGACGGCCGCCGTCTTTCTTTCGCTACTCAGCTGCACTACAAGCACAACGATATGGAAGACCTTGAGCGCATTCTCAAGACTTTGCCTCAAGAGGCTATTAAGTTAATCGTTGTTGACGGTGTATTCTCAATGGAAGGTGACTTGGCAAAATTGCCAGAAATTGTTGCACTGAAGAAGAAATACAATTGCTCAATCATGGTTGACGAGGCTCATGGTCTTGGCGTATTTGGCAAAGACGGTGAGGGCGTTTGCGACTATTTTGGCGTAACTGACGACGTTGACCTAATCATGGGCACATTCTCTAAGAGTATGGCGTCTATCGGCGGTTTCATCGCTGGTGAACACGACACGATTGACTTCTTGCGTCACAACTGTCGTTCATACATTTTCAGTGCATCTAACACACCTGCCGCTACAGCAGCAGCTATTGAGGCACTGCATATTATCAAGGCAGAGCCAGAGCGTCGCGAGAAACTTTGGGACACAACAAAATACGCTTTGAAGCGTTTCCGTGAGGAAGGCTTCGAGATTGGCGATACAGAAAGCCCAATCATTCCTTTGTACGTTCGCGATGTTGACAAAACATTCATTGTAACAAAAGCTGCATTCGAGGCAGGTTGCTTCATCAACCCAGTTATTCCTCCAGCTTGTGCTCCAAATCCATTTGTTCCAAGCCCTACCATAGCTATTCCTCCAGCTTGTGCTACACAAGATACTCTTGTTCGCTTTGCTCTTATGGCAAGCCATACAAAGGAACAGGTTGAGCGTGGCGTTCAAATCTTGAAGAAGATATTTGTTGAGCAGGGCATTATTAAATAATATTGCACCACCAACATTATAATATAAAAAGAAAAGACCGTAGTCAATTTGATTACGGTCTTTTTTTATCTTTATAAATTGATTTGCCTGATTGCCTTGGCTATGCCATCGTCATCAATATCGGCAGTGATAAGGTCGGCACTGTCCTTAACTTCTTGCCCGGCATTGCCCATTGCCACACCTGTGCCTGCCCATCGCAGCATTGGAATATCGTTGCCGCCATCGCCGAAACAAGCCACCTCTGATTGCTTT
>CAZPNJ010000148.1:0-5447 GCA_964587765.1 uncultured Prevotella sp. | reverse complement strand
TTGTTGAGTTCTGCCATCGTTACCACTCAAACATTTGGTTTGGCATAGGTTTGGGCGCTGACGCTAAAAACGCAAGCAGAAATATAGTAAGCATTGGTCAGAGTGGTCTTTCAATGGGTCTTCGCGACTATTACGTTAATGACGACGAGGCAACTAAGAAGGTTTATGAGGCATTTCGCGCTATGGCTGTTAAACTCTACACCTATTGTGGCTACGATTTGACCGTTGCCATGAAGAAGGTTGACGGAGTTCTCGCTCAGGAACGTGAAATGGCGCTCATCTCAAAGGGCATGGTGGAACTGCGCGACCCCGAAAGCAACTATCACAAAATGAGCATCAAGGAGCTATCAGACTCTACCGCAGGTTTTGATTGGGACGCATATCTGAAGAGCCATGGCTATGACCAAACCACGGAAGTGGACTTAGAACAGATAGAGCCTGTTCGCTTGGGTTGTCAGTGGCTTATGAACAAGCCATTGGAGCAGCTAAAAGACAAAGTGGTGTTTGATTGGATAGTTTCATCGGCATCGGCTCTCGACATGCGCTGCAACCTCGCTCAATTTGAATACACCAAGGTTACCACTGGCGTTGCCACTCGCACGCCACGCTGGAAATTGGCTACCGCCACGGTTAATTCCGTGATGAGCGACGTGGTAGGTCAGCAATTCATAAAAGACTACTTCTCGCCCGAAGCGAAGCAAGAAGTGTACAATATGGTGAAAAACGTGCAGGCTGTGCTCGGCTCACGCATTCGCGCCAACGAATGGATGAGTGATGCAACTAAGGAAGTGGCGCTCGATAAGTTAAACTCCATATATATAAAGGTGGGATATCCTGACAAGTGGGACGACTTGACCAAACTCTCAATCGACCCTAAGCTGTCGCTTTTCGACAATATCCTCGCCGTACAGAATTTCTATTGGCAATTCAAAAAGAACAAGAAATACAACAAGCCCGTTGACAAGGAAGAATGGCACATGTCACCACAAACGGTTAACGCCTATTACAATCCAAGCACAAACGAAATATGTTTCCCCGCCGGATTCCTACAGGCGCCCTTCTTTGACGTAAACGGTGACGTTGCCGAAAACTATGGTGCGATAGGATGTATCATGGGACATGAAATCACGCACGGATTTGACGATCAAGGCCGTCAGTTTGACAAGCAAGGTAATCTAAAACAGTGGTGGGCTGACGAAGACGTAGAACGTTTCAAAGTGCCAGCACAGCGTCTCGTTGATTATTTCAACACGCTTTGGGTATTGAAGCCAACCGCTGAAGACCCCCTCGGACTACACGCTAACGGCGCACAGTGTCTGGGAGAAAACATCGCCGACCTCGGAGGAATCAACATCTCATTCGACGCTATGCACTTGGCTCTCGCTAAGAAGCCGTCAACGTCTCGCTTTGGTTTCACTCCTGAACAGCGTTTCTTCATGGCGTGGGCTCACGTGTGGGCTGTCAACGGCGCTGACGCAATGTATCGCTATCTCACCACTAACGACGTGCACAGCATAGGTTTCTTGCGAGTAAACGGTCCGTTGCCACACATACAGGCTTGGTATGACGCGTTCGACGTAAAGGCAAATGACAAGCTATATATCGCTCCACAAAATCGCATTAAAATCTGGTAATAAGATTGTAATAGCGTAACGATGAAACACATGAAAAGGATAACGGCTGTTGCCATATTGATGGCGACAATGGGAAGTGCGTGCGCGAGATAGAGCAAACTACCATTCCTTACCGTTCGCTCTCCATATCGTTTCGATACAAGTTCAACACCGCTCGCAGCAAATATCGCGGACAGAGCGCAGGTCAGAGCCAAAAGAACAGAATATCATAAGAGAGAGATTTAATAATCTTTGAAGTTAGGAGAATCCGTGTGGCGCAGTAAGTCGCATGGATTTTCCATTCTTCAACACGATGTCTCTCCCCTACTTTCACCATTGTCTTGAAGAGCGGTTGTCGCACATTGCATAAATATGAAATATGCACGATTTTAACATTTCCGAACACCTCGATTTAACACTTACTTTTTCGCAAAAATTGGAGCGGAAAACCTAAAAATCAGTTAACGAAAAATGAAAAACGTGCAAGTTACGCACGGAAACCCTTGACTTTATTTTCAAAATCCCCTGACTTTTCCCGAGTTCAAAACGAGCGCACTCTCGCAGCGCATAAATATTCCATATTAACGAAAGTTTGGAATAATTTACAATTCACGAGACCGAGCTTTTTACTGCGCATAGGAGAACTAAGTCGCACGAAAGTAGCGCCTTAAGAGTAGGCAAAGCGTCGCTTTTGCTGAGCGATATATGTACGTTAAGCAAAAAAGCAGTAACTTTGCAACGGATAATTGCAATTACAAAATATGAAAAAGTTTTTTATGGCCGCTTTATGTGCGGCTGCAAGTCTTTGCGCCAATGCCGACGAGGGCATGTGGACGCTTTATAATCTGCCGCAGGCTGTATATGACCAGATGCGTCAGTATGGATTTAAGATGACGCCTCAGGAGTTGTACGGAGGCGACGAGTCGCTGAAGGCGGCAGTGGTAAACTTCTCTGGCTTCTGCTCTGGCGTTGTTGTTTCGCCCGACGGCCTTGTGTTTACCAACCATCATTGCGGATTTGACGCAATACGTTCTCACTCTACTGTTGAGCACGACTATATGCTCAACGGTTTTTATGCTAAGACATTGGAAGAGGAGTTGCCTAACGAAAACATGTTTGTTTCGTTTATGGTGTCGCAAGAGGATGTTACCCCTCGCGTGATGCTTACCGGCTATGAATATCTGAGCAAGGCAAAGCGTGCCGAGGTGCTTGACTCTCTGCAGCGTGTGCTAAACGACTCTGTGAAGAAGATTGACTCAACTTATCATGTTGACCTTGACGCTTTCTACGAGGGCAACAAGTTCTACGCTACTACATATCAGGATTTTAACGACCTGCGTCTGGTGTTTGCCGTGCCAAAGTCAATGGGTAAGTTCGGCGGCGAAACCGACAACTGGATGTGGCCTCGCCAGACTTGCGACTTCTCTGTGTTCCGCATTTATGCCAATCCTAAGACCAACGGTCCTGCCGCTTACAGCAAGGACAATGTGCCTTACAAGCCAAAACGTTGGGCAAAAGTTTCGATGGACGGATATAAGCCAGGCGACTACGCCATGACCATAGGCTATCCTGGCTCTACCAGTCGTTATCTATCTTCTTACGGCATACGTGAGCGCCGCGACGCTATCAACGAGCCTCGCGCTCAGGTGCGTGGCGTCAAGCAAGAGGTTATGACAAAACACATGCGCGCCGATGAGGCTGTGCGCATTAAGTACGACTCAAAGTTCGCTCGCAGCGCCAACTACTGGAAGAACTCTATCGGCATGAACCACTGCATTGACTCTATAGACCTTATTAACCAGAAGCGCCAGTTTGAAGAGAAGATAGCAAAGTGGCAGGAGACTTCACCTTACTGCATTGACAAGGTTGACTTCGATAAGATGTCGCGCATTTATGGTGAGCGTCTGAAGTTGCGCCGTGCTAATACGCTGTTGTTGGAAACATTCTGGAACAGCGACGAGATGTCTTCACGTGCCATGAGCCTTGACGAATATCCACACGAGGGCAACCGCAAGAACCCTTACATCGTTATCCCTGACAACAGCGAAACATGGGACAAGGCTCTTGACCAAGAGGTTATGGGCGTGCTGTTGAAGAACTATCGTGAGCAGATAGGCAGTGACGAGTTCCTGCCAGACTTCTATAAGACCATCGACAGCCGTTTCAATGGCGACACCTACGCTTACGCAAAGTATCTCTACGACAACTCGCAGGTTATGCGCAGTGGTGAGAAACTTTACGTAAACAGCAAGAAATACCGCAACGACCTCGGCGTTCAGATGAGCAACGACCTGCTGAAGTTATATATCGGCATAGCAAAGAAACTCCGCGCTACCGCCGACAGCATTGCCACACAGGAGCGTTACCTCTGCGCAAACAAGATACAGATGGAGATGGACCAGCCTCACTACAGCGACGCCAACTTCACCATGCGCTTGAGCTATGGTCAGGTGGGCGGATTTGAACAGGGCGGCAACATGTCAAGCTATTACACTGAGGCTTCGTCTATCGTTGATAAAATGAAACAAGGCGAAAAGGGTGTCTTTGACTATAAAGCTGAACCCATAATGAAGGAACTGCTTTCAGCTACCGACTTCGGAGCTTATACCGATACGCTTACTCATAAGATGCACCTTTGTTTCCTAACTAACAACGACATTACTGGCGGAAACAGCGGTTCACCAATGTTTGACGGTAAGGGACAGCTCATCGGTCTTGCCTTTGACGGCAACTGGGAGAGCCTTTCAAGCGACATCAACTTCGACCAGAAGTCAGCTCGCTGCATCGGCGTTGACATTCGTTACGTCCTTTACATGATTGACAAGTGGGGACATGCGGAGAGGCTTATGAAAGAGATTGGAAGGAAATTCTAAACGAAGTGAAAAAGAAGTGAAAGAGACATTAGTTCTCCGTTTGAGAGCATTTGTCCCTTTCACTTCCCTTTCACTTCCATTCGTAACACATAAAACACTATATAAAAATGACTAAAGAAGAAATAATGCGCAAGGCTATTGCCTTGTCAGAAGAAAGCGTAAAGAATGGCGGTGGTCCATTCGGCGCAGTCATCGCTAAAGATGGCGAGATAATCAGCGGCGCAAGCAACAGCGTCACCATAGATAATGACCCAACAGCCCACGCTGAGGTAAACGCCATACGTCAGGCAACAAAGAAACTTGGCACGTTCGACCTTTCAGGTTGTGAGATATACACCTCGTGCGAGCCTTGCCCAATGTGTCTCGGCGCTATTTACTGGGCGCATCTCGACCGCATATATTATGCCAACGACCGTAAAGACGCTGCCCGCATAGGTTTCGACGACGACTTCATCTACAAAGAGATTGAACTCAAGCCTGCTGACCGCAGCAAGCAGATGGAGATACTCCTTCCAGAAGAAGCTAAAAAGGCGTTCCAGATGTGGGAGCAGAGCAGTTCAAAAACGGAATACTAAAACAATTCGCAATGCGCACGTGTTGTTGAGCGAAGCGAAAAATGCGTAATTAGGCTGGCGTATTGAGTTTAGGCTCAAACACGGGTTGTTGAGCGATAGCGAAAATTTGAAGCAATGGCAACCAATTTGTTCCCTCAATGCGCCAGCCTAAATTATTTCCCTTTAAACAAGTTCGAGAACAGAACTCTTCGGTTGTACGAAAATATCATATAAATTTGCACTTGCTTATGGAATCCGCTGAATTTTCGATTGAGTTAAATAAGTATAAAGGTTGTTAACGCCACAAGGCTGTAAATGGACGCCAAAACAGGGGAAAAATAGGCTCAGAGATTGATATATATCCCAAGCTAAGACTGATATATATCCCAAGCCTACCTTGGGATATA
>CAZPNJ010000147.1:1633-5481 GCA_964587765.1 uncultured Prevotella sp. | reverse complement strand
TAAATTATATAATGAGGCAGCCAAGCCAACATTTTCGGTTGGCGAATACTGGGATCGCTATGCGCCAAACGTCATCAACTCGATAAAGAGCACGGGTTATACCTCGGCGGCGTTTGACTTCCCGCTGAAATATAAACTCAGAGACTGCTGCAACAATGGCAGCGGCTGGGGCTCTAACTTAGGCTCCGCCGCATATCTTGCCAACAACAACGATTACAAGCGATATGCTGTAACCTTTGTTGACAACCACGACACTTACGCTCGCAATAACGATGGCGAGATAAAGAAAAACATACTTGCCGCCAACGCTTTCATATTGGCATCGCCGGGCACTCCCTGCATATTCTTGCCTCACTGGAAGCAGTACAAAGAGAGCATAAAGCAAATGATTTACGCTCGCAACTTGGCAAAGATAAACAATCAGAGTGCTACGCAAACCATTATGTCAGCAGCCAACGGCTACGAGATGAAGGCTACCGGCACCGACGGCAAGGGCGTAATAATAGCCATGGGTCAGCCCGGCCTTGAGATGGTTGTCAACAACTATTTCCTGATAAGCGAAGGCGACAATTACCGCTACTATTTGGAAAAGAGTGTCGAAAGCGCTTGGGCAAGTCGTCCTTCGGGTGAGTACGACGAGGCTTTCAACGTAAAGTTGAGCGCCATCAGCGAAGACGCTTCGGCAAAGATAGTTTACACGCTTGACGGCGCAGAGCCAACCTCCACATCGGCAACCGTAAGAAGCGGAACCGAGATAAACATCAGCAAGAACTGCACGCTGAAGGCAGCACTTCTGTCTAACGGCACCATAAAGGGCACTATCACCAGAAACTATCAGATTAGCGCATTCAAGCCGCACGACATAATGGTTTACGTCAATGCCGACGCTGCCCACTGGAGCTCCATAAACTTTTGGACGTGGGGCGGCGATGGTTCGCATAACTCGGCTCATAGCTGGCCGGGCGACGGCATTTCAAAGACCATTGATTTCGCAGGTAAAAAGTGGTATTGCAAGCCATTGACCATGAACGCAGCTGACGACTTCCTTAACTTGGTAGTCAGCACTGGCACAGGTTCGCCACAGACGGTAGATGTAAACAATATAAACAGCGACGTCTTCCTTGAAATATCTTCAACCCAGACGGGTGGAAGAAACAAGGTGAACGACGTCACGGCAGAAACCATTGCAACAAAGATTGGCACTGTCAACTCTTCAAAGGACAACGGTGCTGGCGATGGTATCTACAACATTCAAGGTATGAAGTTACACACATCAAGTTTTTTTGGTAAACCTAATGCGAGACGCACCCAGGTTTACATACTTAACGGCAAGAAATTTGTCGTTAAGTAATTTATATTATCATAAGTTCAGTATATCAATTTTGTGGGGATGCGGTCTGTGAGAGATGGTATCCTCCTTTTTTTTAGTATTGACTTAACTTCTTTCCTCCTTTCCTCCTTTAACTTCTTTCCCTCTTTTTCACTCGTCATATTGTTTTTTTGAGTAATTTTGCACCCGATGATGAATAATAATATTATAGAGAAATACTTAGGCTACGTGTTCACCCCAATACAAAAGAACATCAGGTTCTTTGTTTTCATGTATGCCTTAGGAGTGCTTTGCTCGTTTTGTGCGGTCACTTACCGCAACTTGTATCTCGAACTTTTCCTCGATCTTTACGTCGCTTGCTTGCTGCTCACGGCTATTCCCTATAAGGTGCGTCGCTGGGTTAAGGCTGTGCTGTACGTGGTGCTGTATGCCACGGCGGTGGTCGATGTGTATTGTTTTGTTAAGTTCAATTCCACGCTTACGCCAACCATGTTGCTGCTTGTGGGCGAAACCGACAGTCGCGAGGCGGGCGAGTTTCTGCGCTCATACATCTCTGCCGATATAATCTTCAGCCGTGTGGGGGGGATTTTGCTGCTGATGCTTGTCCACATCTTCGCCTCGCTAAAGATTAGTTATAAGCGACTGCTGAGCTATCGTCAGGGCGTAATGCTTGACGGAAAGATTGCCGCCGCTAAGAATATATATAATAAGGTGTTGCCGGTCGTCGGCTTGGTTACCGCCGTGCTGCTGATAAGGAGCGCAATTGCCAGCACCGATAATAAAAGACTGACCAATCGCTTGTTCTCAGCACACAACATTGGCGAGGTTGAACATATCCTCACCGAGCCACAGCAAGCGCAGCTCTATCTGCCGATTTACCGACTCATATTCAGCATTTACTCTAACGAGCTCGCCTCAAAAGAGCTTGACAAACTGATAGCCGCTGCCGACAAAGTTGAGGTTGACAGTTGCTCATACACTTCGCCACGAAGAGTGCTCATCATCGGCGAGAGCTTTTCTAAGCGCCACTCTCAGCAGTATGGCTACTTCATGCCAACCACCCCTCGCCAGATAGCGCGAGAGAAGACGGGGCTGCTGACAAAGTTTAACGATGTGGTTTGTCCGTGGAATCTCACCAGTTTCGTGTTCAAAAACGTTTTCTCAATGCACGTCGTTGGGCAGGACGGAACTTGGGCAGATTACCCACTCTTCCCCGAACTCTTCCGTAAGGCTGGCTACCACGTCACGTTCATCACCAACCAGTTCCTTCCGCAGGCAAAGGAACATGTTTACGACTTCAGCGGCGGCTTCTTTCTCAACAACTCAATACTGAGCAAGGCGCAGTTCGACACCCGCAACACTCAGTTGCACCGCTTCGATGAGGATTTGCTGAAAGACTATGAGCAGTTGAAGCAGTACGACACCGACCACAACCTTACCATCTTCCACCTGATAGGGCAGCACGTGGGCTATAAGCAGCGCTACCCGCGCCAGCGTATGCACTTCACGGGCAACGACTACACCGAAACTCGCCCCGATCTCAGCCGCCGCGAGCGCAACACATTGGCTGATTACGACAACGCTTGTCTTTATAACGACTCAGTGGTAAACGAGATTATGAAGCGTTTTGAAGACGAAGACGCTATCGTGATATATATGTCAGACCACGGCGAAGAGTGCTATGAAGACGGCCTTCACTTCGTTTGCCGCCTTCACTCGGCTAAGATTGACTCACGACTTGCCCATGCCGAGTTTGACATACCTTTCTGGATTTGGTGCTCACACAAATATGCCGCCAACCATCCCGATATTTACAAGCAGATAGTTCTGGCGAAGAACCGCAGGTATATGACCGACGCCTTGCCGCACTTGCTGCTTTACTTGGCTGGCATTCACGCCAAAGACTATCACGAAGAGTATAATCTGCTGTCGCCGAAATACAACGAAAATCGTCCGCGAATACTTAAAGGCACTACCGACTATGACAAACTATAATCTGTTATCACGCGCCGAGTGCAGTGCCATGCGCGGCATTGCCATATTGGGCATTGTCTTGCACAACTTCTGCCATTGGCTTGGCCCGGTCGTAAAGGAAAACGAATACACCTACAGCCAGCATAATGTTGACTGGATGCGTCAGGCTCTTATTGGTGCCGACGCTATGTTGCCCATGCACCTGCTGTCGTTCTTCGGACATTACGGCGTGCCGGTGTTCCTCTTCCTCAGTGCCTATGGTCTTACGCTGAAATACGGCGACCGCCCACAGGAAACCTCAGCAGAGGCTGGCTCGGCTTTGCAGTTTATACAGAAGCACTTCCGTAAACTATTCCTTATGATGATAGGGGGCTTTGTGGCTTTCACCATATTCGATGCCATAACTCCCGGCAGCTGGCGCTATACGATCTATGTCATAGTGGGTCAGTTGCTGATGATAAACAACCTCTTTCCCGACCCTGACCACATGATCTGGCCCGGCCCATATTGGTTCTTCGGACTCATGCTCCAACTCTACATTATC
>CAZPNJ010000147.1:0-1623 GCA_964587765.1 uncultured Prevotella sp. | reverse complement strand
AGTTGTATATCGTTTACCGACTGTTCATGTATCGCCGCCACTGGAGCTATACCGTTGCGCTGATGGTGGCTTGCACCGCCCTGCAAATGTGCTTTTTGCCGGAGAGCAACACCCTTAACTGGCTGCGCTACAACTTCATTGGCAGCATGTTGCCTTTTGGTATGGGACTACTCGTGGCTCGCTATTCCACTAAGTGGCGCGATATTAGCCGTGGCGTTCACGCCCTGTTGCTGCTCTTGTCGGTGGCGGTCGTTTGCGTGGCAGGCATTTGCTACTGGACGTGGTTCCTCGTTCCACCATTCGTTTGCGTGGCAACCATCGAGGCGGTCAAGCTGTTGCCCCATAGTGTAAACAAACTCCTTGAGTGGGTGGGCGGCATTTCGGCTATGCTATTTGTGCTGCACCCTATATTAAGAAAGGTGTTTATCCCTATCAGCCGTCGTGGCGACTATTACACAGGCCTGCTACTCTACGTTATTGCCTGCATCTTTGTGGCATGGGCAGTGGCTGAGGTCAAGACGGCTATGAAAAACGTAAAGAAACTACAAAATGCGATTACAGATTAAGGACATTGAACTTGGCAACATCAGTAAGTACCGTGCCGAGCAAATGGGCATGGCAATGCTCTTTATAATACTTTTCCACGTCTTTTTGCCGCGTAGCGATATGTTCTTCGGTCTTCGCCGCATGGGCAATATCGGCGTTGACATGTTTCTATTCCTCAGTGGCGTGGGCCTTTGGTTCTCGTGGACGAAGACGCCTTCGCTGCGCCATTTCTACACCCGCCGCTTCATTCGCATTTACCCCACATGGCTAATCATAGCCAGCCTTTTCTATATACCACGCTATCTAAATGGTGGCATGAGCCTTGTTGACCTTGTCGGCGAAATCAGCATAAACTGGAACTTCTGGCTTCACGACGAACTTCAGTTCTGGTATATTCCCGCCACTATGATGCTTTACCTTGTCGCACCGTTTTACATGATGCTCATTCGCCGTCACCCCATATACAAGTGGCTGCCGGTGGTAATGATTATGTGGTGCATACTGGTGCAGTGGGTTACACCTATACACGCCGCCGTCGGTCATCTTGAAATCTTTTGGAGTCGCGTGCCAATATTCTTCATCGGCATAAACTGTGGCGAGGCTGTGCGACAGCGTCAGAACATCGACGGTCAGGGCATATGGATGATTTGGCTAATGTTTCTTATGGCATTGCTCTCAAGCATCTTCCTTGAGCAGTATCTGCATGGCAAGTTCCCGTTGTTTGTTGAGCGTATGCTGTATATTCCACTTACCATTACCACCGTGTTGCTGCTCAACAGAGTGTTTCGCCGCTTGCCCGACGTCATAAACCGAGTTATCCGCTTTGTCGGAGGGCTCAGTCTCGAATGTTATCTTATACACATCGGCTTCACCCTGCGCGAAGTTGAGCGCTGGCACCTCGGCTATTGGCGCACCTTCTTCCTTTGCATCGTCATCACCCTCCCCCTAGCCTGGCTTCTCCATATCGCCGTTTCAGCAGTCGTTAAGGTTGTTAAGCGGTAAGATGTTTTAGGGTGAGCGAACTGTTAATTCCAAATAGAAGTGCAAAGTTTTCAGGTGTTTAAAACTATGAAAAAC
>CAZPNJ010000146.1:0-5501 GCA_964587765.1 uncultured Prevotella sp. | reverse complement strand
AGCCGTCCCAGTATTCGCCAACCGAAAATGTTGGCTTGGCTGCCTCATTATATAATTTAGTGTAGGCGGGAGCGTAGCCTTTTACCATATCGTAGCGGAAACCGGCATACCCCATATCGTTAAGAATCATGTCGAGGTAAGCCTTTACCATAGCCTGTACGTTGGCACTGCTGTGGTCAATATCACGACCGCCATTGAAGTCATCGCCCGAATCGTTAGCGCCCGTGGGTGCTACCTCAGCCTTAATCGTTGTGTTGCCACCATCATCGTTACCGCAGATGTCAGCCGCACCCATGCTGTAAGTCACTCCCTTGTAAGTTTCAGCGGGGAAACCCATCCATGTGTTTGGCAGCGAATAGCGATGATTTATCACGATGTCGGCAATGGTGCCAATGCCCTTGCTCTTGAAAGTGCTAATCATTGAGCGCAACTCTGCCTCAGTGCCAAACGAGCTGTTATAGTTTTCAAACCAATACACATCGTCGTAGCCCATAGAGTTGCTACCGTTGGAAATAGTTGCAGACGAACAACCGCTCTGCGGAATCCATACCAGGTTGAAGAACTCGGACAGTTCGTCGGCCTCACTCTCAAGCTTTGACCACTGCGAATCAGAAAAAGAGTCCCAGTAGAAACCCTGAAGCATAACACCATTATAATACTCTGGCCATCCCTGAGCCCAACAACTGAGGGCAGAAATAGTCAGAGTAAATATAAGTATTATTTTTCTTAAATTGCTCTTCATTTTTACGGTTTCAAACAGCATTTTCTAAAATCCGCACAAATGTAAGAGTTTTTTTGATACCATGCAAATGATTTCTTTATCTTTTTGCGAAAACCAGTGCAAACGGTTGCAATTTGCTTGTTTCTACGCTCTTTTGTTAACTTTTAGAACGTAACGCTCATGCCTAAGCTAACATTTGCGTTTGAACTCAGAGGTATTGCCTCGTGGCTCATCTTGCCAAGAATGTGGTCCATTCCTATGTAGAAGTTGTAGCCCTTAGGGTGAACGTTAAGTACCCAACCCATGCTGGTGGTGAAACTGTTGACTGCGAAGTTTACTCCACCATTGAGCCACTTCAGCGGCGAATAGTTTGCGCTGAGTCTGCCCTCTGTCCAAGAGTACGGACCATCAATGCGGGTGGTTGACAAAAGTCCGAAGTCAACCTTTCTATATACCGGAAGTACATAGTTCACACCGAAGGTCATGGTAGCGCCAATGCCAGTGGTGCGTCCACCCTTGTCGCCATTTTCTGACAGATTGGCGAAGTCTCTCAACTGGTCGCCATATTCGTCGAGCTGGTCGTCGGCACGATTGCCGCTGCCGCTGGTGGCAGAAACGTCGTGGAAGCCGTCAAAGACGAATGTCTTGTCACGGTTTATCGCCGTAGCATTGCTTGACCAAGAAATAAAGCCGAGGTCGTTAAGCGCTGCGCTGACTGTCCAATCTTCGTCAATCTTGTAAATGGCACCGAGGTCAAACGCCAAACCAAAGCCGCTGAGTCCATAGCCGTCAACGTCAACATCGTCGATATATTCGTATGAACCGGTGCGATGCTCGTAGTTCTTGGTCTTTGATTTGAACTTAAAGCCCTCAACCGACACGTTAGCCTGAACATCGCCCTGCATAGTCCACTTGTCATTATCAGCAAGGTCAGCCTTCATGTCTTTAATCTTCACGTCAGCTCTGCCCAGACCAAACAAGAGTTTCATCTTTGCGCCCACACGCAACTTCTCGTTGATGTCGCGAGAGTGACCGAATGCCAGTTCAGCGAAAGCCTGTGCGCCAACGTTGATGTCGCCGATGTTATAAGTTTTGTTGCCCGTATTCTTGGCAAATTCAAACAGTTCGTATGGCAACGAAGCCCCTACCCTCGTGCGCGCGTTCAATTCTACAGTGTTATAACCGCCGAAGCCCTTGAAGCCAGCCGACAGAATGGCTATCTTCATATCAACGTTCAGGCGGTTGTTGCCCGTAGAGAACCCGTCGAGCGCCTCAGCGGCACTGATGTATGGGTTCATGAACGATGTCAGCTTCTTGTCGCTGTTCAAAGGATAGCGTGGATTGTTAAACACCACGTCTTGATAGCCGAAGTTACCTTGGGTACTTACGTTGATGTTGCCCATAGCCGGCAGTGCTATATAGTTTTGATCGTTGCCATAAGCAGCGTTCATCTCATGGCGGAACTTATAGTCTTGCGTAAAGTATGCCGACTTCAAATCCTGAGCGTTTACGTTTTCGCTAATCGCCATCATTGTGGCAATCGTAGCAATTATATATCTTTTCTGCATAATTTTCTGTTTTTTACTTTAGTGGATATTCGCTAATCGCGCATTACTCAGTCTTCTATCACAACCTGTCCAACCAGTTTCAACTTCATGTCTTTGGCAATGATAGAGTGTTTCTTAGCGTTGAGCGTTATGCCCTCCACTACTGTTCCGTCGCTACCTGTAGCGGCAGCCTCAATGGTCAGGATAAGTCCGTCAAGCTGTTTCAGTCCGCCGTCTGCCACCTGACGTATCTTTATCTCAAGCGGAGACGCAACGGCGGTTGTCCCGTCAGCCGAAGCCTTTATCTCCTGGTCGGCTTCCACCTTAATTATATCTTCGCCCAGCTCTAAGCCGTCTTTACCGATAGCCTTAGCCTTTATGTGAAGGAAGGCAGGCACACGGTTTTCAACAGTCGCGTTGAATTGGAGATAGGCTCCATCAGACAGTATCACGTCTTCAACGTCATCGTTCCAGCCGTCAAGGGTGTCTTTATATACTATTCGTGCATCCTTGCCGAATGTCAGCGGCGAGTTGAACGAATAGTTTGGCGTAATGGTGTATTGCTGTCCGAGGTTGAACGAGCCCACTTGCGTCTTGTCGCCAACGACGTTAGCGTCGAACGTCACCTCGTCTGGTATGGTTCTGATAAGGTTGCCCAGCGTAGGTACTTCAACCACATGGTCGAACTGCGAAGCCGAAACGGCGTCAGCCCTACGACAGATGCAGATGGTTGATGTGTCAAGTGCGTTGATTGGCACGTTGTTGATTGCCACGGCAGCCAGCTGCGAGCCGTCTTTCTTTGACGTTATTGTGCCGCTGACGAGTCCTTTAACGTTCATGTTGTTCTCCACCGTCAGCATCAGCATTGGGTTGTAAAGATCAGCCACAACTCCCTTTTCAGAGAGGAACTTAGGCAGACTTGTTATCTGAGTGTTGCCAAGGTCGGTAAGTTCAATGTTTGGAACGAACGTTCCCTCAGCGCTGAGTATCGTGAAGTCGCCAATCTCCAATCGTGAGGTCAGCTTTGCCCCTGTAAGGTCGGCTGAAGTAAGCGAACCGGCATTAGCCGAAAGCGCTATCCTCATGTCGCCCAGCAGTTTAATGCTGTCGTCTTCCTCCACGCGCAGATAGATTTCAGCGTCACATGGCAGAGAGAAATCTAGCTTTGAAATCTTAGCCGTTATGTTTATCTCCTGATTGGTTGGGATATTGGTAAGCTTAATGACCGAGCCTTCAAGTACAGGGTTGCCAACGGTTGAGGTAACGTTGGTCAGCCCCATATAGTCAGGCAGCGTAACGTTAAAGGTCTGTATGGTACTTACCTTGGCGCTCATGGCCGCAGGGAAAGAGAACTTCATCTGCAACGTATTGTCCACGACAACGTTGTTAAGCGAGTTCACCTCGTCGGGCTGAACTCCCTCGTAACTGAATATCTGTGCCTTGGTGTTCATAGTCAGTCTGCCGCCACTTACGGCACCGGCCATGCTGAGGTTGCCCTCCTGCATCTTTGCCTGCCTTACCACGAAAGTTTCAATCAGAGGGTGGGCAGCCTCTACTGAAGCGGCAGCCTTCTGGAAAACATAACTTCCGTCGTCAAGGGTTAATATACAGTCAGAGCCGTCAATGTCTAATATGTCATCAAGAGTGATGACGTCAGTGCCACCGGCAGGTATAAGCAATTCCGTTCCACCTACACCTATCGTTCCGTCCATTTGGTTTAGGTCGTAGTCGTTGTCAATACACGAAGACAGCGACGCGAGCGCCATCGCCATTATGGCAGTGCTTGTTATTATATTCCTGTTCCGCATAATAATAATGTTTTATGTTATTACAAATTAGTGATTTATCTTATTTAGGCCATAAGTTGTTAACTTACTTTGCGAATATATAAAATATACAAACACACAACCTTGTTCGCCCTTATTTTTTAGCATCTATTAACTAAATGCGGATTATCTTGCGTTAAACCGTAAAGTTGTTTAAGCACTGATTAAACAGTGATTAAGCAGCGATTAAACAGTAACTAAACGATGATTAAATAATAAATAAACGGTTATTAAACAGCAACCAATCGGTGATTAAACAGCTATTTTCACTTGAATTAAACAACTCCTCTTATAAGGGAAAATAATTCTTCTTGTAAGAGGAAAAGTTTCTTCTTATAAGGGGAGATATTTCTCCTTATAAGGAGAGTTTGTTTGTCTTATAAGAGGAATTGATAAATAATACTGGGAATAGCAAAGAGAACCCTCCTTAGGCTCTATTCAGACCTAAGGAGGGCTCTCTGTTGTATGTAAGCGTGGGGCAAACCCACACGCTGATGTCTATTTCTGATTTTGTCTATGGCGGAAATCTTTAATCGAAGTCTGTTACAACTGATTCTACACCTTCGCCAGCGAGGTCAAGTACATTCTTCTTGTTGGCCTGCATACGGTCGTAAACCTCTTTTGAGCCTACGATTAGCTTCTGCCAACGTGAAAGACCTGTTCCGGCAGGTATCAGGTGACCGCAGATAACGTTCTCCTTCATACCCTCGAGGCGGTCAACCTTACCACGGATAGCGGCATCGTTGAGTACCTTAGTGGTCTCCTGGAACGAAGCGGCACTCATGAAGCTCTTTGTCTGCAATGCCGCACGGGTGATACCCTGAAGTATCTGTGTAGATGTCGCTGGAACGGCATCACGTACCTGAACGAGCTTGAGGTCACGGCGCTTGAGGTTAGAATTCTCGTCGCGCAACTTGCGCGCTGTGACAATCTGACCCTTCTTGAGCACCTCTGAACCACCGGCGTCGATGACAACCTTCTTGCCCCAAATGCGGTCGTTCTCTGCCGAGAAATCAAGCTTGTCAACAAGTTCCTGCTCAAGGAATGTGGTGTCGCCTGGATCGTTGATCTGAACCTTGCGCATCATCTGGCGAACGATAATCTCAAAGTGCTTATCGTTAATCTTCACACCTTGCAGACGGTAAACGTCCTGTACTTCGTTAACGATGTATTCCTGAACGGCGGTAGGACCCTTGATAGCAAGGATGTCGTCCGGTGTGATGATACCGTCTGACAGTGGTGTACCCGCGCGAACGGCGTCGTGCTCCTGAACAAGGATTTGCTTTGACAGTGAAACGAGATACTTGCGCTCGTCGCCAGTCTTGCTGGTTACGATAATCTCGCGCTGGCCACGCTTTATCTTACCCATAGTTACCTCACCGTCGATATCACTTACTACGGCTGGGT
>CAZPNJ010000145.1:0-5546 GCA_964587765.1 uncultured Prevotella sp. | reverse complement strand
GCAAAAAATCGGTAAAACATTTGCATCTTTCTTTTTATTTAGTATATTTGCAGCAAAACATTTATATATATGTATATATTAGATAGCGTTAAACAGTTTGTCCACCAAGGCGCCAAGACTTTCCAAGTCGCAGCAGTTGGTAAATACGAAAGAAGTAAATCCATTAAAGATTTACAAGAATCTTTATTTGGTAGCGCATCAAGCCGTTTTAATGACATGATTATGCTTAGACATGATATGCTAAATGTTAGTCGAGACATACACAATAGCTATAACAACATATTACTATCAAGACAATAATGACAAAGCAGCAAATAAACCAAAAAGAAACAAACCTAAATGCAAGCGAAGGGATAGGAAAACAATATGAGCAAACTCTAACGGTTGATGATAGTACGCTACCATCTCCGCAGGAGTTGTCTGATTATAAGAAAGTTGACCCTCGCATTGTTGAGTTTCTTATGGATGCTTCCAAGAAAGAGCAAGAACATAGACATAAAACGGAAGATGAAAAGATACAAATTATACGCTCATCAGATGCAAACCTTACTCGCATGAATTGGTGGGGTATGTTCTTTGCTTTTCTTGCGCTTTTAACTCTTGTCGGACTGTCCGCTTATGCTTTATATTTAGGTAAACAATGGTTCGCCGGCATATTCGGATTTGCTGCCGTTGTTTCCATTATATCACTCTTTATAAATGCAGGTAAACACTAAAGCGATGCCTAATCTTATCCTTTTTACAACCACCTGACTAACAATACCCATTATCTTTTTCTTTATATAAAATTTGCGATTTAGTTTTATTCTTTATCTTTGCAAAAGTAAAAAGAAGTAATCACCCCTGTTTTCGCATAATGGGCATTAAGCTCAGAAATGTTTTTGCTGTATAATAAAAATGCTTCTGCTTTTAATTGGCTAAATATTTTGCATTGTTTATTCTTTAGTTTATCTTTGCAAAAACAAAGGTAGTTAAAGCAGATTCATTATGGTAATAGATACATTAGAAAATTTTGAAAGATATATTTCGCTGAACCCTTTGTTTGGGAAGGTTGCTGAGTTTTTGAAGCAGACTGACTTAAACAAATTGGAAGACGGGAAACATATTATTATTGATGGTGATTTGTTTGTGAACATTGACACAACGGAAAGTAAAGACCCATCAAATGCAGTGTTGGAGACTCACGTGAGAATGGTTGACATTCAGATACCACTGAACGCAAGTGAGACCTACGGATATACTCCGCTAAGCGCACTGCCAGAGGTTGAATACAACGACGCCAAGGATATTCGCAAATATGGCGACCTGCCTGCTCAGAGCTATGTAACTTGCGAGCCGGGAATGTTTGTTATATTCTTCCCAGAAGACGGTCATGCACCATGTATAAGCGCAGCACAGACACTGCATAAAGCCATATTCAAAGTTAAGGCATAATGACGAACACGATTCAATACGCTGAGAAATGTTTCAGAGAGGAGGCGCAAGCCATTCTGGACATGATACCTAAGTTGGACGAGGGCTTTGAAAAAGCGGTTGACTTGATTTACAACAGCAAAGGTCGCTGCATTGTAACAGGAGTTGGTAAGTCGGGACATGTGGGGGCAAAGATTGCTGCCACACTGGCAAGCACTGGCACACCTTCGTTTTTTGTTAATCCGCTTGACGCTTACCATGGCGACCTTGGTATGTTTACCGAGGACGATGTGGTGATAGCGATGTCAAACTCTGGCACAACCGATGAGTTGCTTCGCTTTATACCAATGTTGTTGGAGCGCAATATCCCTATTATAGCCATGACGGGCAATCCCAAATCTCTGTTGGCTCAATATGCTGCCGCACACTTGAACGTAAGTGTTGAGCGAGAGGCTGACCCGCTGAATTTGGCTCCCACTTCATCAACAACGGCAATGTTGGCAATGGGTGACGCATTGGCTATAGCACTAATGAAGGTGCGCAATTTCCAAGCAAGCGACTTCGCACAGTTCCACCCTGGTGGCAATCTTGGCAAACTACTGTTGGCAAAGGTGAAAGACCACATGGTGACAAAGGATTTGCCAATAGTTTCACCAGAGTTGTCAATAAGCGAAACCATCGTTGAAATAAACAAGGCAAAACTTGGTATGGCTGTTGCAGTAGAGAATGGAAAGATTATGGGTGTGGCTATTGATGGCGACGTGCGCAGGGCAACACATCTGCACCAGAAGGACTTCTTCTCACTACAGATGAAGGATATAATGAGCACCACACCAAAGACTATAAACATGAACGCCACGCTGAAACAGGCATCGGACATGATGCAGAGCAACAGCATACACGCCCTATTGGTGCTTGACGACAATGGCGCACTGGTAGGATTGATTGACTCGTTCAGAGTTGTATAAACGCAAGAAACAAATATGAAGAAATTATTACTATTAACGATTTTGTTGGGTGCAATGCTTACCGTTTGCGCCAAGACTGAACCGAAGCAAGTATTAGAACAGGCAAGAAATGTAAACGCATGGTTTATGCGCGAATATAAAGACCCTACCGTGCCAACGTTTGTTGGCAAGAAACGCACCTCAAACCTGTGGACGTGTGGTGTGTATATGGAGGGATTGACTGCTCTGTATGAAATAGACAAACAGGAAAAATATCTCAATTATATTGATATTTGGGGCAACTTTCACAAGTGGAGCCCTCGCAATGGTGTTAAAACAACCGATGCTGATGACCAGTGTTGCGGACAAACTTACTTGTGGCGCTATGAGCAAACCAAAGATGAAAGCATGATAAAGCCAATACGTGAGAACATTGACTTGCAAATGCAAACGAGTCGCATTGATTATTGGACATGGATAGACGCCATTCAAATGAGTATGCCTGTTTACGCTATGCTTTACAAGCAAACTGGCGAGCGCAAATACATAGACTATGCAATGAAGATGTATGGTTGGTCAAAGAAATTTTTCAATCCTGAGGACGGACTCTGGTGGAGAGATGCTGACTATATGCCACCATACAAGGAAGTAGATGGTAACGACTGCTACTGGAGCAGAGGCAATGGCTGGGTTTATGCAGCTCTTGTCAGAGTAATGGACTGTCTTGACAGGGGCGACGATTACTATAAACAGTTGAAGTCAGACTACATGGCAATGACTGAGGGCATAGTAAACTGCCAGCGTAAAGATGGTTTCTGGAACCCCAGTATGCACTGCGAGCTGAACTATGGTGGCAAAGAAACCACTGGCACGGCTCTGTTTTTGTACGGACTGAGTTGGGGATTGCGCAATGGAACGTTAACGGGTAGCAAATACCGAAAAGTCGCTGACGCCGCATGGGCAGCCATTGAACGTGACGCCATACATAAAGAAGACGGCTTTTTAGGATATGTTCAGGGCACAGGCAAAGACCCTTCGGCAGGCCAGCCTGTAACCTACAGCAGTCGCCCTGACTTTCAGGACTTTGGCACAGGTTGCCTGCTGCTTGGAGCCACAGAATATTACAAGTTATTAACCACCAATAAATAAGTATTGGCGAAGACATAATCACAAAACTAAAAAACTTAAAACTATGAGTCAGAACAACAAAGCACGTCGTGCAATGCGCGAGGCAAAACAAGAAAAACAAGCACAGAAAGTTGTAACGTATATTGCAGCCGCACTTGTGGCGCTTGCAATAATAATATTGCTGGTCGCAGCCAATTCATAATGAGCGGACTGGAGATAGAACGCAAGTTCTTGGTAAAGAAAGGCGAGGAATATAAGCGCCAAGCCGTGTCGAGCACGCACATAAAGCAAGGTTACATGCCATGCGCCTCGGCTACGGTAAGGGTGCGCACTCGCGATGACAAAGCGTATCTGACAATTAAAAGCCACAGCAAGGAAGGTCTTTCAAGATATGAGTTTGAAAAAGAGATAACTCTCGACGAGGCAGAACATCTGATGGAACTTTGCCAAGGAGGCGTTGTTGACAAACGTCGCTATCTTGTGCCTGTAGGCAATCACACATACGAAGTAGATGAATTTTATGGCGACAATGCAGGGTTTGTTATGGCTGAGGTAGAACTTGGCAGTGAAGATGAGCCTTATGAGAAGCCAGATTTTCTTGGACCAGAGGTGACAGGCAACCACATGTTTTACAACTCTCATCTGCTGAAAAATCCATATAAGAATTGGAAAGAATTAGTACCTGAGGAGTATAGACATTAAGAGAATGGAATTAACGCACGATGCAATAGAACTGCTGAAGCGACTTATCGCCACGCCATCAATAAGCAAAGATGAGAAGGCAGCAGCAGACATTATGGAGCAGACTTTGTGTGAATACGGATTTAACGCAAAAAGAAGTGGAAATAATGTGTGGGCGCAATCTCATTGTTTTGATGGCGCACTGCCAACGGTACTACTTAACGCCCATATAGACACTGTAAAACCTGTGGCAACATGGAACAAAGACCCATACCAGCCAACAGTTGAAGATGGCAAACTTTACGGATTGGGCAGCAATGATTGTGGTGGAGGACTTGTGGCACTGTTGCAAGCATTCAGATATATATCAGAGCAAAAGAAGCAAGCTAAAGCGAGTGGATATATAAAGACACATAACTTTATATATCTGGCATCATGTGAAGAGGAGATTTCCGGACAGAATGGTTTCTCGTTAGTCTTACCCGACCTGCCAGAGATAGAACTGGCAATAGTTGGCGAGCCCACAGGAATGCAGCCCGCAATAGCCGAAAAGGGACTTATGGTGTGTGACCTTATAGCTCATGGAAAATCGGGACATGCAGCACGAAACGAAGGCGTTAACGCCATATACGAGGCGCTTGACGATTTGAACTTTATACGCGACTATAAGTTTGAGCGCGAAAGCGAACTGCTTGGACCGACTAAGATGACTGTAACCGTCATAAACGCAGGCACACAGCACAACGTAGTTCCAGACCGTTGTGAGATGTTGCTTGACGTACGCACCAACGAGAAATACACTAACGAGGAAATATATGAATTCCTTGCAGAGCGCTTGAAAAGCGAAGTTCACGCCCATTCTTTCCGTTTGCAAAGTTCATGTATCAGTGAAGAGCATGAACTAATAAAGAAATGTGTGGCAATGGGAATGAAACCGTTTGGTTCGCCAACGTTAAGCGACCAAGCGCTGATGCCATTCCAATCGTTTAAGTTGGGTCCGGGCGAGAGTAGTCGTTCGCACTCGGCTGATGAATACATAGAAATAAAAGAGATTGAAGAGGCAATAAATAAATACATAGAATTGCTAAGTTAACGACACGAGTTTTTCTCTACTAACAAAAAAACTACCAGAAATGAACAAAATGTTTATTACACTTTGTCTGTTGGTCGTGTGCCATAGTGCAAACGCTCAACAAGGCAGACATCGAATTGCAAGAGAGTTTAAGGCCGATACCGCAATGGTACACGACCCCGTTATGGCCTATGAGGACGGAACGTATTACCTATACTCTACGGGTATGGGCATACAGATGATGACTTCAAAAGACCGCAAGACGTGGACGTTTCATCCTGAACCTGTTATGAAGGTTATTCCTA
>CAZPNJ010000144.1:0-5553 GCA_964587765.1 uncultured Prevotella sp. | reverse complement strand
GTGCCTTTATGCCAAGCAGATTGCTAACCCATATAGACGATATGTTGAGTGCGAAATTGCACAGTATCAGGCAGCCCATTATGCCAACAGCCCAATATATAGAGCCGCTGATGTTGCCGGCAGCAATATCGATGGCACGCTGCACCGCCCACACCTGCGATAGGCTTACCACCACAAAGAGCAGTCCTATTACTGCATTCAGTATTGCCTGCAGTCGGTTGCCACGCCATGCTTGCCAGAGCCAACTGAATATCTCTTTGGCAGTATAGCGACCGTTTTCTCTTGATAAGAGTTCTTTGAGTTTCATTGATTTATCGTTTATCTGCTCCCCACAGCAATTTCTCTCTAAGCGTTGAGAAATAGCGATGCGAACCGGTCTTTACTATGTTCACGTCGTAAGGGGCGCGACGTATGGTCAGTCGGGTACCCTCTTTAAGTTTTTCGCTGCGACCGTCAACGGCAACGAGGAAGTTGTGCGAGCGCGATTCCACTTCAAGCGTAATCACATTCTTGTCGCTCAGTGCTATTGGGCGCACGTTCAGACTGTGAGGCGCAACTGGGGTAATGCACATTATGCCAGCCTGTGGCACAATAATAGGGCCACCGTTTGACATGTTATAAGCAGTGCTGCCCGTAGGTGTACAAATAAGCAGTCCGTCGGCCTGATACGTTACAAGCGACTCGCCATTGATGCTTGCTCTGATGGTAATCATTGCGGCATTGTCACGCTTCAGTATTGAAATATCGTTAAGGGCATAGGGACAACCTTCAAGCTGTTCCCTGTCAGTCTCAAGCATTATCACTGAGCGAGCTTCTGCCTCGTAGTTGTTAGCGTAAAGGTCTGATATGGTAGCGTTAATCTCTGACGGTAACACGTCGGCAAGAAATCCCAAGCGCCCTGTGTTCACACCAAGGATAGGGTAGCCCTTGTCACCCACATAGCTTGCTGCCTTTAGGAAAGTTCCGTCGCCGCCTATAGCTATCACATAATCCACTGTGAAGTCTAAGACGTCAAACACACTGTCTATCCCTGCCTGTTTGCCATAGTGAATGGTCAGAAAGTTAAAAAACTGTCTTTCTATATGTATTTCGGCGTTGTGGTCATGCAGTGCTGTGAGCAGCGTACTTACCGATGCTGACTTGCTGGGCTGGTACTCATTGCCGAAAATAGCGAACTTTAATTTGCGTGCTGACATAAAATTCTTATATTTGCAGTTGCAATTTCTTTTGCAAATATACATTATTTTGTTTGGATACACATTAAATCATGGCAAAAGTATATGAATTTCTCGCCAACGGATTTGAAGAGATTGAAGGTCTCGCACCCGTTGACATACTACGCCGAGGAGGCATTGACATTATAACGGTGAGCATAACAGGCTCACGCGAAGTTAAAACATCACATGGCATAACCGTGCTTGCTGACAAGACTTTTGAGGAGATTGATGAGCTGCCATTTATACAATTCTCCGATGCCGACATGTTGCTATTGCCCGGAGGTATGCCAGGTTCTACAAACCTTAATGAACACGAAGGCGTACGTCGGGTTCTTGTTGAGCAAAACGAGCGTGGCGGAAGAATTGGTGCTATATGTGCAGCACCAATGGTGCTGGGCTCGCTCGGACTGCTTCAAGGCAAACGTGCAACCTGCTCACCAGGTTTTGAGAAATACCTAACCGGTGCTGAATACACAGGCGAACTGTTCACCGTTGACGGCAACATAATAACGGGCGAAGGACCTGCCGCAACTCTGCCTTACGCTTACAAGATTCTTTCGTTCTTTATCGGCGACGAGCGGGTAGGGGACTTGCAGAAGAAAATGCAGTATGAGCACCTAATTCAATGCGCAATGCGTAATTCATAATTAGGCTGGCGCTTTGTAATATTGCCCATCGGGTAATTTAATTGCGCATTGCGAATTATGAATTGCGAATTATATAAAAACATTTAGAATGGACTACGCAATAATAGTAGCTGGTGGCAGCGGAAAAAGAATGGGAGCGAGCATACCCAAGCAGTTTCTTGAGGTAGAGGGCAAACCTATTCTTATGCGCACCATAGAGAGGTTCAGACAATACTCAGAGAGTCTGAAAATAATATTGGTGCTGCCCAAAGACCAACAGCAATATTGGCACGAACTGTGCCAGAAACATGATTTCACAATACCACACCAGATTGCCGACGGAGGCGCCACACGCTTTGAGTCATCTAAAAACGGGCTTAGCCTGATTCCCGATGGCGAGGAGGGCGTTGTTGGTTTCCATGATGGCGTGAGGCCGTTTGTCAGCACTGATGTGATAGAGCGCTGCTACGAAACTGCCCGCGACGAATATGCGGCAATACCTGTCATGCGAGTCACCGAAACGTTGAGATACATCGACTAATACGGAGCTGGCAAAAACGTAATGCGCTCTGACTATCGCAGTGTGCAGACTCCCCAGTGCTTCGACATCGCTCTGGCTAAACAGGCATTCAACCAAGACGACAGCCCTAACTTCACTGACGATGCCTCGGTAGTGGAAACTCTCGGTTGCTCTGTGGCAATGGTAGAAGGCAACAGAGAGAACATCAAGATAACCACTCCGTTTGACCTGATTGTTGCCAATGCGATAATCAAACAATAAAAACTAACGTTATAGTTCCCCCTTAAGGGGGTGGAGGTGGCCGCCAATCAAATTTTCTATGCATCAACTTGAGCAAGACATAATGTATCTGCCCGGAGTAGGGCCTAAACGTAAAGAGATTCTTAGCACGGAATTGGGTGTTAAGACATGGGGCGACTTGCTCGAATATTACCCCTATAAATACATCGACCGCACTAAGGTTTACCGCATCAGCGAGTTGCAGGGCGAGATGCCGTTCGTGCAGATACGTGGTAAGATTGCCAGCTTTGAAGAGTTTGTCATTGGCAAACGCACCAAGCGCATTATAGCACATTTGGGCGACGGCACGGGCTTTGTTGACCTTATTTGGTTTAACGGCGCGCAGTTCATTACCCGCAACTACAAAGTTGGTACTGAATACATAGTTTTTGGCAAACCCACAATTTATAATGGCAGATACCAGTTTGCACACCCCGAAATAAGCGAGGTGCGCGAGGGTATGCCCGAAGGTAACCGTATGCAGCCCTATTACATCACCACTGAAAAGATGAAAAAGGCATGGCTGCAAAGTCAAGCCATCGAGCGCATCACCCGCACTCTGGTTGACAACATTCAGCCTGATAGTCTGCCCGAAACGCTGTTGCCACACATCATTGACAAATACAAATTCATATCTCGCTACGATGCCTTTCGCTGGATTCACTATCCGCAATCGTTGGAACAGGTGCAGCGCGCACGTCAGAGGCTGAAGTTTGAAGAACTCTTCTTCGTGCAGCTAAACATACTGCGCTATGCCAGCGACCACCGTCGCAAATATCGTGGCTACATATTCGAGCATGTGGGCGAGCAGTTCAACTGTTTCTTCCACAACAACCTGCATTTCGAACTCACGGGAGCGCAAAAGCGAGTTATGCACGAGATAAGAGCCGATCTGAAATCGGGTGCGCAGATGAACCGCCTGTTGCAAGGCGACGTAGGCTCTGGCAAGACCCTTGTGGCACTTATGACTATGCTCATAGCCATTGACAACGGATACCAGGCAGCCATTATGGCACCTACCGAAATACTTGCCGAGCAGCACCTTGATACCATTCGAGAGTTTCTTCAGGGCATGAACCTAAGAGTGGAACTGCTGACGGGCACAGTCAAAGGCAAGCGCCGAGAGGCTGTGCTGGAGGGTCTTGCTGATGGCAGCGTTGACATACTTGTAGGCACTCACGCCATCATCGAAGACAATGTGCAATTCAAGCGCTTAGGACTTGCCGTCATTGATGAACAGCACCGCTTTGGTGTGGCTCAGCGCTCACGACTTTGGGCAAAGTCTGAAAATCCGCCACACATTCTGGTGATGACTGCCACGCCTATCCCTCGCACACTTGCCATGACCGTTTATGGCGACCTTGACGTTAGCGTCATTGACGAGTTGCCCCCTGGTCGCAAGCCAGTGGTAACCCTTCACAAATATGACGACCAAATGACCAGCCTCTATGCTGGTATTCACAAACAAATAGGCTTAGGCCGTCAGGTTTACATAGTCTTCCCTGTGATTAAAGAGAGCGAAAAGAGCGACCTCAAAAACCTTGAGGAAGGGTTCGTGCGACTGCTCAACATATTCCCTGAATACAAGCTCAGCAAAATACACGGCAAGATGAAAACAACGGAGAAAGACGAGGAGATGCGCCGCTTTGCCTCTGGCGAAACGCAGATACTTGTGGCAACAACCGTCATTGAGGTGGGAGTGAACGTGCCCAATGCCTCGGTCATGGTCATACTCGACGCTCAGCGCTTCGGCCTGTCACAGCTGCACCAGCTGCGAGGCAGGGTAGGGCGTGGAGCCGACCAGAGCTACTGCCTGCTCGTAACCAACCACAAACTTGCCGACATCACCCGTAAGCGCATTGACATAATGTGCGAAACCAACGACGGCTTCCGCATAGCTGAGGCAGACCTAAAACTCAGAGGACCGGGCGACCTTGAGGGAACACAGCAGAGCGGCATAGCGTTTGACCTGAAAATAGCCGACATAGCACGCGACGGACAACTTATACAAATAGCCCGAAACGAGGCGCAAAAAATCATAGAAAGCGACCCGGAATGTAAAAATCCTGAATATAAAATACTGTGGGATAGGTTAAAAGAATTAAGAAAAACCGACATAAACTGGTCAGCTATCAGTTAGACCAAAATATTGACTTAAATCAACTGATAAAGGGCAGAAGCGCCATAAACAGGCTGAAAATAAAGAGTTAAACAATACTTAAAAGGTGTTAAAAAGGAGAGTTTATGACCATTTCTTTCTACCTTTGTGCCGAATCGAGAAATTAGTAGAGACTATTCTAACCCAAATTACAGGTATTTTTCATTGCATTTTTTAATGTGAAAATAAATCCACCATGGGAGGATAGTTTGTAAAATTAAAAATAATGAAATTAAAAAGCATAAAGAAATACATCGCAGTAACAACACTTTTATTTGCCATGTCATCAGCAGTGTCGGCACAAGACTTGTTAGCCCGACAAGCACCAGTTGACAGACGACTCAAAGCAGTTGACACAATAGCACTGCGAAGTATCATAAAAAGAGAAAACGCCATTTCACCCGCCGCTCAGCTTTACGATGGATGGGACAACAAATACGCCCACAAGCAGAGCGACAACATGCCCGACACATTTAAGATTAACTTGAAAAACTTCTGCATGCCTTGCGTGAGCAGAGTCGTTACAAGTAACTTTGGCGCCCGTTGGGGTCGCCAGCACAAAGGTCTGGATATAAAAGTATATACAGGCGACACCATACGTGCAGCATTCAGCGGCAAGGTGCGCATCGTAAGATACGAGGGCAGAGGATATGGAAAATACATAGTAATACGCCACCCTAACGGATTGGAAACAATTTACGGACACCTGTCAAAGCAACTCGTTACCGAAAACCAAGTAGTAAAGGCAGGCGA
>CAZPNJ010000143.1:0-5560 GCA_964587765.1 uncultured Prevotella sp. | reverse complement strand
GATTGCCGACGAGAAACTCGACATCAACGACGTAATAGAACAATACGAGAAACTTAAAGCCGAGAGCGAGGCTCAGCAAGTGCAGCAACCCACCGTATCGGCGCAGGAATATAACTACGAGAGCCCCGACGAACAGATTACCGAAAGCGGACAAGACGTGTTGGTGATTGACCGCAACCTGAAAGGCATCGACTTTCAGTTGGCTAAGTGCTGCCACCCTATCTACGGCGACGACGTGTTTGGTTTCGTAACCATCAACGGCGGAGTGAAAATACACCGCACCGACTGCCCTAACGCACCTGAAATGCGTCGCCGCTTCGGCTATCGCATAGTCAAAGCCAAATGGAGTGGCACCGCATCGGCTATGCAATACGGAGTGACGCTGCGCGTGGTTGGAACGGACGACATTGGCGTGGTGAACAATATCACGAGCGTGATATCAAAGGAAGAGAAGGTAATGATGCGCAGCATAAACATAGACTCACACGACGGCATATTCAGCGGTAATCTGATAATAATGTGTGAAGACACCGCACAGCTGAACTCTCTGCTTAAAAAGCTGAGAATGGTAAAAGGAGTGAAACAAGTAAACAGAATATAAAACATGACAGAGCAAGACAAAAAGCAACTCGCCGACAAAGGCATCAGTGAAGAACAGGTAAAACTACAACTGGAAGAAATCAAAAACGGTTTCCCATTCTTGAAGTTAGAGGCAGCAGCCACCGTTGGGGCTGGCATAACAAGAGTTTCAGATGCTGACAAGCAGCGATACATCAACGCTTGGCAGGAATACAAGCAGCAACACAAAGGCACAGTGTATAAGTTTGTGCCGGCTTCGGGTGCGGCATCACGTATGTTTAAGAATATGTTCGCATTCTTAGACGCTCCCTACACCGAGCCACAAACCGACTTTGAGAAACAATATTTCGATGGCATAAAGAAGTTCGCCTTTAAGAAAGAACTTTGCCAGAAGTGCCAAGCCAACCAAGGCAAGCACCTGAAGGAACTGCTTGAAGAAAAGCGATACAAAGAGATTGTAGCCAATATGCTGACGAAAGAGGGGCTGAACTACGGCCAACTGCCAAAGGGTATGCTGCTGTTCTATAACTATGACGACGGTCCACGCACCCCTATGGAGGAGCACCTCGTTGAGGCTGCGCAATATGCCACAGTAGATGGCAAGGCTAACGTACACTTCACCGTTTCGAAAGAGCACCTTGACTACTTCAAGCAGAAAGTGGCAGAGAAAGTGGGCTACTACGAACAGAAGTTTGGCGTGAAGTACAACATTACGTTCTCCGTGCAGAAGCCAAGCACCGACACCATTGCCGCCAACATGGACAACACACCATTCCGCAACGAAGACGGCTCGCTGCTGTTCCGTCCGGGTGGCCACGGCGCACTGATTGAGAACCTCAACGAAATAGACGCCGACATCGTGTTCATTAAGAACATTGACAATGTTGTGCCAGACAACGAGAAGGACGTAATCACCGAGTATAAGAATCTGCTTGCGGGCGTACTGGTAGAGGCACAGAAGAAAGCCTTTGAGTACATGCAAGTGCTGGCTTCGGGCAATTACAACCACGACAAGTTGGAAGAAATCATACGCTTTGTGCAGCGCGATTTGTGTTGCCGCCGAAGCGACATCAAAGAACTTGAAGACGCTGATTTGGTCATCTACCTGAAAGAGAAACTAAACCGACCGATGCGTGTTTGCGGCGTGGTAAAGAACACGGGCGAACCTGGCGGCGGTCCTTTCCTCGCCTACAACCAAGACGGCACAGTCAGTCCGCAAATACTCGAATCAAGTCAGATTGACAAGAACGATGCTAAGGCTATGGAAATGTTCACCAAGGGCACCCACTTCAATCCCGTTGACTTGGTTTGCGCCCTCAAAGACTATCAGGGCAACCACTTTAACCTGCCGCAATATGTTGACAAGCAAACAGGCTTCGTTTCTTACAAGAGCAAGAACGGCAAAGACCTGAAGGCACTTGAATTGCCCGGACTGTGGAACGGCGCCATGAGCGACTGGAACACCATATTCGTAGAGGTGCCAATAGAGACCTTTAACCCTGTAAAGACGGTTAATGACCTGCTCAAGAAAGCATAACATACCAACTATCATAGCGAGGGTGGGCTTCACGCTCATCCTCCTATTTGTTTTTAACTATGCCGCTGGGCAACGGCCTCGGTATAGCAAGATGTCGGCTTACGTCAGACAGATAGCGCAAAGCCGTCAAGCCACGCGAACAAACAGCCTAAACCACCAACCTGAACAAACGCTCACAGCATTCATAAAGATTAACGCATCGGCCGATGAGGTGATGAGCCGCTACAGCATAAAGCCGCTGGCTCGGAAGGGCAACATCTACATTGCCGCCATTCCCGTCAGCCGCCTTGGTGACGTTTCAAACGACGCTCGTGTAGAGCGCATTGAGGCAGGGCGCTCACATCTGGCGCTAATGGACTCTACCGCCACTTACACCAACACCACCTACGCTTACCGAGGCACTTCGTTGCCGCAGCCGTTCACGGGCAAAGGCGTGGTCATGGGCGTGGTTGATGTGGGCTTCGACCTCACTCACCCCAACTTCTACGACTCCACCGCCACCACATATCGCATAAAAAGTCTGTGGGACCAACTATCAACCGACACCGTTGGCAGCACGCTGCACGTGGGCAGAGACTACACCACGCAACAGGAACTGTTGGCACTGGGCTGCACCACCGACGGCACCGAGCACACACACGGCACACACACGCTGGGCATTGCTGCCGGCTCTGGCTACGACAGCCCCTATCGTGGCATGGCTTACGAAAGCGACATCTGCCTCGTGGCAAACGCCATTGGTGAGAACGCCCATTTCATCGACTCCGCCGACCTTTACAAATACAACTATGCCGCCGACGCATTGGCGTTCAAATACATCTTCGACTATGCCGAAAGCGTGGGCAAGCCCTGCGTAATCTCGTTCAGCGAGGGCTCTTACCAAGACTTTCAGGGCTACGACCAACTTTACTACGCTTTCATCGACAGCCTCGTCGGCGCTGGCAAGATACTTGTTTCTGCAGCAGGCAACAACGGCGGCAAACCCTCTTACATAATCAAACCGCAAGGCATGGCAAGCGCCGGCTCGTTCATTCAGAAATGGGGCACTCGCAGCGTGTATTTCACCATTAAGGCGGCGCGCCATTTCCGACTGAAACTCGCCACCTACTCCACTTCCGTTGACACCATCAGCATCAGCACAAGCGATGTATTGCACGCAGCCGACTCAACGCTCACCATCGCCGACACCCTTTCTGGCTGCTACACCGTTAAGATTACGGCTTACGCCAACAGCATTGACTCTGCCGAAACGGTTTACGACGTACAGGTAAGCGGTCCCATGAGCATTGGCATGGTTACGCCTCTGTCATTTCAGGTGATTGGCGCCGATGCAAAGGTAGAAGTGTTTAAGACCACCGGCGAATGGGTTAGCAACAGCCTCGACCCCACCCTCTGCGACGGCATAAACGCATACAACGTGTTTTCACCGTCAAGTTGCAAGAGCGTCATCTGCGTGGGTGCTACCGCATGGCGCAAGAGTTATGTCAACTATATGGGCGAGCGCAAAGAGACCGCCGACAAAGCCGATGGCACACTCGCCGATTACTCTTCCGTAGGACCAACGTTCGAGGGCAACATTAAGCCCGACGTGGTTGCACCCGGCACAAACGTCATTTCGTCGTACAGCAGTTATTATCTTGAAAACAACCCTGAGGCAAGCGACATTAGCTCTGACGTTGAGCACTTCAATTTCAACAATAGAACTTACGCTTGGAACGCCAACACAGGCACATCTATGGCTTGCCCTGTGGTAGCCGGCGCAATAGCCCTGTGGCTTGAGGCTAACCCCAACCTTTCGCCACAAGACATCATGGAAGTGCTGAAACACACATGCCGCAAACCAGAGCCAACGCTCACCTACCCCAACAATAATTATGGTTATGGCGAAATTGACGTTTACGCAGGGCTGCTCAACGTCTTGGGCATCAATGGCATCACCACACACCATACAAACCATAACACAGAGGCGCACTTCACCTTCAGCCACGGCAATGCCGTGCTGACGCTCGCCCGTCAGTCAACCACCGACATCAGCGTGCGCATCTACTCCACTGGCGGTGCTATTATATATAATAAGGTGTTGCCCAAGGGCGAAAGCCAATACCACATCACCCTGCCGCCAATGCACAGCGGCGTATATGCCATAAGCGCCAACAGCCCAACGGTCAGCACCTCAGCCCTCTTTCGCCGATAAAAACACACATCACCATAATTAGGTATTTTCACCAAACCACCATTTTTAGGTATTGCGTTGCTGTAATCTTACTACTATCTTTGCAACGTAAAATACGTAAAAAAACATATACGACAATGAAATCAACAATAGTAGTTTACGGTTCATCAACCGGCACCTGCGAAGCTATAGCAGGTAAGATAGCAGAAAAGTTAGGCGTTGAAGCAATTAACGTTACAGACTTCTCAGCCTATGTAGTGGCACAAAACGACAACTTCATACTTGGCACCTCTACATGGGGCGCTGGCGAACTGCAAGACGACTGGTACGATGGCATTGACGTTTTGAAATCAGCCGACCTCAGCGGCAAAACCGTAGCACTGTTCGGCTGTGGCGACTCCGCTTCTTACGGCGACACATTCTGCGGCGGCATGAAAGAACTGTTCGATGCCGCACAGTCAGCCAATGCCAACATACTGCCTGGCGTTTCAACCGAAGGCTACGAGTTTGACTCTTCCGATGCAGTCGTTGACGACAAGTTTGTAGGCCTCGCCCTTGACGACATCAACGAAGACGGCAAGACCGATGACAGAATAGACGCTTGGTTAGCAGCCATCAAGCCAAGCCTTTAACATTTTTGTCAGTATTCACCCGACTAAACCACATATCAATATGACCGTATCGCCGACAATGAAAGTCCTCATAGAGCATATATACGAATACCAGAAAGGTGTGCGCCCCATGATACTCTACACGTTCAACAAGAAGTATACCGACTTTGCGTTGTCACGACTACAGAGCCAGAACATTAGTTATATTATCCAACCCGCAGGCAACGACTCAATAAACCTGTATTTCGGGCGCAACGAGTGCATCAACGCCATTCGCCTAATAGCCAATCGCCCACTCAACGAACTGTCACCCGAAGAGGACTTTATCCTTGGGGCGGTGCTTGGCTACGACATCAACATGCAGTGTCAGCGCTACTGCGAGCGTAAACACAGAAATCTTGTTCGCTAAAAATAAAGTATTCATAATGTTTTTGTATAAATAAAAGGAACTGGCTGAGAAGTCAGTTCCTTTTGTTAAATTTTATCATAATCTTGCACGCTTACAAGTTTTGTTGTATATTTGCAGTGTAAAACCTCGAAAACGGCAAAAAAGCAGCCGAAAAAGTACAAAATACCACTGAAAAAGCACAAAAATCATCGATTTTGGGGAAGTCAAGGTAAGCGTGGGATATATCCCAAGGTGGGCTTGGGATATATATC
>CAZPNJ010000142.1:0-5586 GCA_964587765.1 uncultured Prevotella sp. | reverse complement strand
ATGTTTTCCTTGCTGCGACACGCCACGAACTTGCCCTGATGCGCCGAAATGGTGCAGAAAGCGCAGCCGCCGAAACAACCTCGGTGAATGTTGACCGAGAACTTAATCATGTCGTAGGCGGGTATTCGCTTGCCACGATATTTCGGGTGCGGCAGGCGCGTATAAGGCAGGTCAAACGAGGCGTCAAGCTCTTCGGTGGTCATCGTTGGGCGTGGCGGGTTGACCACGACGAACTGGTTGCCCACCTGCTGCAAGATGCGCTGAGCGTGCAGTTTGTTTGACTCCTCTTCAATATGGCGGAAGTTTTCCGCCTGCGAGCGCTTGTCGCGCAGGCACTCTTCGTGCGAGTGCAGCACGATGTCGTCGGCGGTGATACCGCCCGGTATTTCGCTCTCACGGCACAGGTAAACCGTCTGCAAGGCGTCTTTAATCCGTGCAATCCGCTCGCCCTGAGCCGTGCGGTCGGCGAGTTCACGAATCACGCCCTCGCCCATGCCGTAGATTATCATGTCGGCACCGCTGTCAATGAGTATGCAGGGGCGCAGTCGGTCTTGCCAGTAGTCGTAGTGGGTGAGTCGGCGCATGGACGCCTCAATACCGCCCAAAACGACCGGCACGTCGGGAAAGAGTCGCTTCAATATCTGCGTGTAAACGATGGTTGGGTACTCGGGGCGCATGTCGTGGCGGCCGTCGGGGCTATAAGCGTCTTCAGAGCGCAGTCGGCGGTTGGCGGTGTATTTGTTCACCATCGAGTCCATGCAGCCCGGCGCGATGCCGAAGAAAAGGCGCGGACGCCCCAACTTCTTAAAGTCGCGGTAGTCGCCGTGCCAGTCGGGCTGTGGCACTATCGCCACACGGTAGCCGGCAGCCTCAAGGGTGCGCCCTATCACCGCCGCTCCGAACGAGGGGTGGTCAACGTAGGCGTCGCCCGAAAAAAGTATCACGTCAAGTGTGTCCCACCCTCTGAGCTCGCACTCTTTCTTGGTGGTGGGAAGGAAATCAGTCAGCATTTCTGAGTTTTGAATTTTGAGTTTTGATTTATCGGCAAAGCCGATTATGAATTGTGAGTTTTGAATTGTGAGTTTTGAATTATCTAATTTTGAATTCATAATCGCAGCGAAGCGAGAATAACTCAAAATTCAAAACTCACAACTCATAATTCCTAATCCTCCTCCCTCCACTTTATAAACAGCAGAATGAGCTGGTGCAGCCCGAAAGCCTTCATATTCTCGTGATAGAGCACGTCGAGGCAGAAGTCGAGCAGTTGCTTGTCGTTGCCAGCCTCTGACTCAAGCAGCGCGCGCACGTTGTATTTCAGCTTTTCAAGCACCTCTTCGTCAACAAACCCGTTTGAGTCAATCAGATTGCGAAAGAGGGCGTATTTCTCGATTGTTTCAAGATGCTCGTCGCTGACGTCGATGAAGCGCGAGCCCTTTTGGTTGGCTTGAATTTTGTGCATAATCGTTTTGGTTTATGGGTTTATTTTTCAATCAGATAGTTTAATATTCCGCGAACCAGTTTCTGGCGCTTGTCCTTGTCAACAACGCTCTCCAACGGGAAGCCCATGGTGAAGCTGCTGTAGTCGGTGCCCTTGTAAGCCACGGCTGCGCTAAGGCTGCCATTGGTGTATCGCATGGCGCAGATAGCGCCTGAGCCCTCGGCGGGACTTAGCACCTCGGCGTGCTGCACGGCATAGTGGCGGGGGTTAAGCTCGTGATAATAGTTGAAGTCGAGCCCAAGGCCGTTGACGCTGTCGGTGGGCGCAATGCTGTCGGTGGGCTGATAGTTCACTTTAAGCGTTTGCCTTAGGAAGTCAGCCTCTGCTTGAGTGTTCATGTCAGAGCCCACGTAAGAGCCGCTGACGAGCAGCGCCCCACCCTGACGGGCATAATTCTGCAACAGACGTCGAGCCTCTGGCACAAGCGTTTTATAATAGTGCGTAGCCCACGGCGTGGTCTTCTGCAAGCCGAGAATTAAATCAACGCAGGCAAACGACTGAACGTCAACCGCCGATGAGAGCAGCGCCTCCATTGAACAGCTTGCCACGTTGTAGCGCCCTGCCGAAGCGATGGCATTGGCGTGGTCACGCACATAGTCAAACGTGTTGCCCATGACGAAGCGGCCAGCCAGTTCGTCGCCGCCATAGCCTAAGCCGCCCTCGCCCTCAATGCCCATCTTCTGGCGATTGAAATACTGCTGGCGGCCAGCCCAGCCTGCCGTCAGCCCGAGGCTCACGCCAGCGTCTTGGTCGAGGTCGAAGCCCTGTCGCCGAGCGTCGTTGACCACTGCCGGCGCCGACAATCGGTCAAAGCCGTTGACCACCAGCACCATCTTAGTGGCTGAGGGGTTGTAAAATACCGACAGCACCTCCGTGGGGAAGCTCTCACCGCCGTCGTTGCAAGCCGTGCAGCGGAAGTTGTAAACCTTGTAAGGCTCTATGGGCAGCGTAATCTGCGTTTCGTCGGTGTTAGTGCCATTGTCGAAGCCGCCGTCGCCCACGGCTGTGTATATATTATAAGATGTGGGCTTGGCAGACGGCTCAAGTATGTCAGTTTGGGGGCGCCACGACAAGTAAGCCTTGCCGTCCTTAACCACAGCCTTGAAACCCAGTGGCCGCAGCGGCTGAATTACCACCTTGCGGTCGTGCTGGCGAGCTATGAATCGGGCTATGGTCTTATATATAGAGCGTGCGAAGTTGAACTTGAAGTTCGGGTCTTGACCCAGCACCATGTCTGGGAAATTCTGGTGAGAGAGCGTCTCGAATATTGCCGACGGCACTTCGGGCAGACGAGTTTCAGAATAGTTACGGTCCCACAAATAGCGGCGAGCCCAGTTGTGGTGCAAGGCTGGAATATCGCGCATGATGCCGTCGAGCAGTGCCTTGGCAAAGTCCTTTGACGCCATGCGGGTAGTGCCTGAGTTGAGCAGCCCGTCGTTAAAGCCAGTGGTGCAAACCGCCAGCGAGCCTATCAGGTCGCGCCCGTTGCGAGCGTAGCCAGCGTCGCTGTGAACAGCCAGTGAAAGTTCTAAAGGCACGTGCTTGCCGTCAAGGGCTGGCATATAGCAGCTGCCGCCGCCCAGCCAGTTGCTCATCAGCGAGCGCACGTTAATATCGTCGCCATAGTCGTCGGCTCCCTGCTTGCTGCTATAGACTGAGTAAGGCGCGCCTGCCCACTGGGCGTAATAGCGAGCGCCCTCAAGGCAGCGAGGCAAGCCGCTGACTGTGCCGTAGCGCTCAATGTTGCCCATGCCGCCGCCAAAGCGCACAGCGTCAGTGGTGACAAAGCCCTTGTCACGAGATTTGTTGGTGACCACCACCCTGTTAGCCTCGCTTGAGCCTAAGCCAAAGTCGAAAGTGCCAAGATAAACCCACGTGCCGCCGCCCATGCGCTGGTTGACGTGAACCTCGGTGGCAATGCCCTTGTGGTAAACAATGTATTGCGCGTCAGTGACACTCCGTTCAAGCGACTGATAGCTTACGTAAACGGCGTAGCGGCCGTCCTCGGCAAAGCGTGGCTGATAAGAGACAAGGCTCAGGTGCTTGCCCTTGGTGGCCTTAGCCATGCGCGCCGTGCCGCTCTGGAAAGGGTTTTCGCCGTCGGCATAAACGCCCGCATGCTGGGCAAAGCCCTTCTGTGGCGCTGGCTGCCAGTCACGGCGGTCGTTAAACTCAAAGTATCTGACGCCGCTGCGGAAGTCGTCGTTGTCGATGATAATCTCTTGCGTCTGCCAGTCGCGCTCACGAGGCGAGAAAACCACCGCCCCCGCGTTTTCGAGCATGGGCATAAGATAAGGCACGACTATGGTCTGCGTAAACAAATCCTCAGTCGTGCAAAATAAGTTGGGGCGCTGCCATTTCCACCGTCCCTTGTTAGCGTCGTAATAGCGGCCGTGGCTCGCCCAAAGGGCAATATGCCTGTTGCGCAGCCCGTGCTTAATCTTGTTTGGTCGGGAAACGTTCTCAACCCACGGACGGCCGTCGTAGTCAATATCGCCCCACGCCTCGCGTACAATACAATCGTCCTGAGCAAAGCCCACGACAGGCGCTGCGGCAATTATCAGCGAAAAAAGTCGGGCGTTAACAGCACTGCGGCGGCGTTTTTTTATTGCAGAGGAAAGTCGGGCGTGTTTCATTCAGCAACCTCTCCTATGGTGAATTTCTCTGGACGGAGAGCGTTGAAGTCTTTGAAATACAGCTTTATCTGGCGCATTTCGCCGTCAACGTCGCCCGATGGCACAAGGCTTTCGGTGCAGCGTATCAGCTTTTTCTTATAGTCGATGCCGTAAAGCAGCACTGGTATTTGCGCCTTCTGGGCTATGAAGTAAAAGCCCTTCTTCCAATCGGGGTTGAACGAGCGCGTGCCCTCAGGGGTAATGCAAAGGCGGAACTTGTTGCGCCTGATAGCCTCGTCAGCAAGGCGGTCGGTCATGTGCGTGTGCTTAGAGCGCCACACGGGAATGCCGCCCATGCGCTTGAAGATTGGGCCCACCGGCCAGAAGAAAAACTCTTTCTTCATCAAGAAGTTAATACTCATGCCCTCAGCCCTCATATACAGCTGGCCAATAATAAAATCCCAATTGCTGGTGTGGGGAGCAAGGCAAATTATGAATTTATCGGGATGGGCTACGGTAACCTCCTTAGTCCATCCTAAAAGCTGATATAAAATCCAGCGACAAAAAGCTTTCATCAATTCTTTCTAACTGTTTACTATCTGGTCAACTATTTCAATAACGTTCTTGTTGAACTGATTTCTCAAGTCGCCATAATACTTCTTTGGGCTGAGCCCTGGCTCGGGGTGAGAAATTCTGCTCAGATAGTTTGTGTTCAATACAACTATAGACGTAGCTATAGCATTCACGTCTTCAATCTTTGCCTGAGTCTTGTCCATTGTGGCAGCCATGCACTCAATGAACAAATTCTTGCACACGAAGTTAATGTTTCGTTTAAGCTCTCTTTTATTGCTCATATTTCTACGTTTTGTAGTTCGTTTTTGCGTGTTTAACGTTCCAAAGATATGAAAAAAAGTAATTTACCGCATCTTATTGAGCAAAAAAAAAATAAAAATAACGTTTCATAGCATCTTTACTATAATATATTAACGGATTTTACTATTTTTGCATCACAAATTTTATAAACTAAAGTAAAACACATGGAAATAAGTGCACTGCAAAAAGAAAGAGCAGCTTATCAGCCAGCTCTACCAAAAGCTCTTCAGGGCTCTGTAACCATCAAGGAGGGCAAGCCAACACAGAGTGTTGCTGACCAAGAAGAGATTAAGAAATTGTTCCCTAACACATACGGACTGCCGGTAATTGAGTTCGTTCAAGGCGAAGAGCCAAAGACAGAGAAGATGAACGTGGGCGTTATTCTTTCAGGCGGTCAGGCTCCTGGCGGTCACAACGTCATCTGCGGTATCTTCGACGCTGTTAAGAAACTCAACGCAGAGAATAAACTCTATGGCTTTATTCTTGGCCCGGGTGGACTTGTTGACCACAACTATAAAGAGTTGACCAAAGAAATCATTGACGAGTATCGCAACACCGGCGGTTTCGACATGATTGGCTCTGGCCGTACAAAGCTTGAGA
>CAZPNJ010000141.1:0-5662 GCA_964587765.1 uncultured Prevotella sp. | reverse complement strand
GTAGATTCATATCAGCTTGAAGTTCCCGCAAACGACCGAATCACATTTTCCACTATCATTAGCCGTATGGGATGGCGAGCTTCATCGCTAAGCAAAACATTCGGCAAGATTGCTGTTCTTTAGACTAATGACAACCACAGCAATAGACAAATGCAAACCAAATAACTACGACTAATATATTTAGAACTTTAAGATATTGTGATTATGAAGATTAAACATTTTCTTTTTATGGCGCTATGCACACTGACGGGTTGCAGTGGCACGCTAACCGTTGACAACACGCCAATAAGCACTGTTGATTTGAAGCGCTATCTGGGCGAGTGGTATGAGATAGCACGTTTTGACCACCGTTTTGAGCGTGGCATGGAAGAGACACGTGCAAAATACACCATGCAGGAAGACGGCACTATTGCCGTGTTGAACTCTGGCATTAAAGATGGCAAGCCGAAAACCGCAAAGGGCAAGGCAAAACTGACAGACACCCCTGCCCTGCTGCGCGTTTCTTTCTTTGGACCGTTTTATGGCGACTATCGTATAATGCTACTTGATAGTAACTATCAGTGGGCGCTTGTGGGCAGTGACAGCGACGATTATCTTTGGATTTTGTCACGCACACCGCAGTTGTCAGACGAGGTAAAAGACGTGATACTTAAAGAGGCTAAGCGCCGCCGTTATGATACCAGCAAACTGATTTGGGTAAAACATACAGTTAAGTAAACTGCCAACGTTTTAAGAGAATAACAAAGCCCCAGCGAATTATCGTTGGGGCTTTGCTTATTGTTTTATTCTGGGCTTTGATATTTCTGGAACTCGCTGTTAAGAAGTTCCAATGTACCAAACTTCTTATCCGTAAAGGTGGCAGTAATGACACCATCTGTACGACAACAGAACACACGAGGAATTCCGCTCTCCGCAAAAAGATGATAGTATCGTCTATCTTTCTGCGGGGAGAATGGCATGGTGAATTTGCGCTCACGCCAAAAGGAAGCGATTTGCTCATACTTTTCCTCACGAGCAACGAGGACAACATCAACGTCACCAAGCGCCTGGTGTTCTTGATAGAACTGGTTAATAACAGGCAACTGGCGTTGACAGTCGGGACAAGTAGTATGGAAGAACATCAGAAGCAAAGGGCGTTTCAACGAACCAGTTGAGAACGTGCCCAAGTCATCGCCTTCCACATTGGTCATACTAACGGTGAAAACCGGGAGTTGGTCTCCCACACCTGGGAATTTCTTAGACGATGGCTCCACGTCATCGTCACTACTGCATGCGGAGAAGCACCACGCAAGTGTGAAGAGCACAGGGTAGATTGTGGTTAAATTCACCCTTTTGTGTGGCAGTGGGTTCGTGAGCACATAATGACGTGGATGCGAAGAGCAGAGCCAACATTGTTAAGGTGTGTCTAATTTTGTTAGGTCTTAGTTTCAAGAATTGCATAGTTATTTCCTTTTCCACTTAATGATTGTCTGAACCTTTAATTCAGGAACACGCTGCGAAGATATAAACATTTTACGTCAGTTTCAAAAACTTAACATTTATTTAACATTGACAAATGATTAAACAGTGATTAAACTGTAGTGTACTAACCGCCTGCGTATAGCTGCCTAAGCGTGTGCGTCATGTTAGTATCAATTGTACATTGTTCATTGTCTTATGGCAGGTGCGAACAATTATGGGACTAATCTTTTAGCTTGGGGTTTTGCAGATGCCTTGTTGCGTCACGCTTGGTTTTCTTTTCAAAGCTCTGTTTGAGAGCCTCGGTAAGGTCAACCCCCGTTTGGTTGGCAAGGCATATAAGCACCCAAAGCACGTCGGCCATTTCTTCACTAAGGTTGGGCTGTTCGCCAGTCTTGAAACTTTGGTCGCCATACTTGCGGGCAATTACTCTGGCAAGCTCGCCCACCTCTTCGGTGAGGCAAGCCATATTAGTAAGTTCAGAGAAATAGCGTACCCCATAAGTGTGTATCCATTTATCAACCGATTGCTGTGCTTCCTTTATCGTCATAGCTTTTGTTTAGATTTTACTTTTCTTAAATCTGCGAATGGCATAAACGTAATAGGCTAACAGCAGTGGATAGCCTATATAATATAATGTGAACACGCTAAACACAATGTAGTCAAGGGCGCACACGGCAGCCAAACCACACAGGTAGAGTATAGCGTCAGAGAATGGCAGACGATGGCGAATGTCATCGACCGTGGCTATTGCGACAATAAGCATTGTCCAAACAAGCAACAGGAACACCATTATTATAGGTTCTGTGGCGAATGGATTGAGTGACGGGTGGAAATAGAAACGTTGCCAAGCGGTAGGAGCAAACATCTGAATGCTCGCATAGAGCGACGCCGCAGTAGCCACGAGCAGCGCACATGCCGAAGGGTAAAACGTGGGTATGTCGTTGAAATGCACTATGTAGGCATTGCGTCGCAACAGCTTACGCATCAAGTAGCCTACACCTATTATAATTACAACCACAAGGAATATGATGACGTGAGTGTCAGAGAATGTGGTAATAAACAGCGATATTGGGTCGTCGGGCGAAGCTGACTTCATCAACTCGTGTTCCTGCACCCAGCCCCATGTGCTTTGGTCGAGCGCCAACTGCACCCAAACACTGTCAATAGAAACTGTTGGCACATACCGTATGTCGGCTACCACGGCGTGCGTTTCCCTTGGCACGGCAAAGGTATCGACGGTTAAATCGGTGAGAGTCTCCTCTGGCTGTTGACGTAGTAAATGCAGCGAGTCAGCCGTCACCACGAAATTGTCATTGATAGAATAATAGCGATGCCCCTGCTGGTGAATGGTATCACGCTGTATGCTGTCGGCACTCATGGTGATATACAGCCTTGACGACTGACGATAGCACGATGCCGTGCTAAGGAGCAAAGCCATAATGGCAATGATATGTATAAGTTTTCTCATATTTTGCTTATTTCAATGATTAAACAGCTTGGGCTGCGGTCTGCCATTACTTCGTGGCATGAATGTTCATCTGACAATGCTTGCAGTCAAACTCTACGCTAAACAGCTTACCAGCGGGCAAGGACAGCGACAGAGGTTCATGCCACTCAGGGGGCTTTCCGCCGTTCTTAACGCAATAGCCGTAGGCAAAGCGCAAGCAATGGCGGCACTGCATGAGCAGGGCATCAGCAGGTCGGTGGGCAGCCACCTCAAAGGCTGGCTCTATGCCCTGCAAGCCATGACTAGCATAAAACTCACGAGCACGGCTGTTGGCAATGTTATATAAATAGCCATAACCATCGTAGTGTGGCAACTTTGCACCACCATCGGTTGTGGTTTCGGTTTGCTCAGAGCGGTTCTCAGTGCAAGGAGTTTTCGAAGCCTCGGCTAACGCTTCCATTGCCTTGTGGCGAAGTTCTGACAACAGACTTGACGGAACAAAATATTTATTAGCGTCGGCCACAATCTCAACACCTGAACAGTTATAAATAGTTCCACCAAGTTTTGACAGCTGGCGCACTATATTGTCGTGCTGTGGCTTCTGCGCCTCTTGATGTTCAAACGTTATTGAAGACTGAGCCTCAACCGTGCCGTCAGTCACTTGCAGAGCAAAGCCGTCGGCAGTGGTAGAGAAGCGCATATTAACGTCAATATTACGCTCTGCCGTCTTGCCAGCCAAAATCTTACTGAACTCAACATCGTTATTACGGTAAAGCGCCATACCGGGGCGAAGCGATTGTGGCATCTTCAACGGAAACAATCGGTTTCGCTCGGCACGATTCACACGAAAGCCCTCCAACTCATGGTCGGCATTGAAGAAACAAAGTCCGTCGCCATTGGCAAAGGTTGCCGTGCCAGCCACATTGAACGAGTTGCCCCTTATCTCCTTAACATACCCTACGTATTCGCCCATAGCCTTTGGCGTATCAGGCGAGAAGTAGTCGCACTTGCGGCGGCCGTGCAGGAAATAGTCGGTGTAGCCACGATTGAATGTCTTATGCAAGTCGGGCTTGAAGAAGTACTGAACACGCCCCCTTGAGGCACGTTTGTATTTCTGCGGATTGCGCTGTATAATTTCGTTTAGTCGCTGACTGTAAGCCGAGACAACATTCTTAACATATTCTATATCCTTGAGGCGGCCCTCAATCTTAAACGAGCAAACGCCAGCCTCAGCCATTCCCTCCAAATAGTCTATGCGACACATATCTTTCAACGAAAGCATGTGTCGGTCACGTTCAATTATGTTGCCGTCAGCATCTTCAAGATTAAACTTCAGGCGGCAGAACTGAGCGCACTCTCCCCTATTGGCACTGCGAGCGAAACAATGCTCTGAAGCATAGCACACGCCAGAATAGCTGACACACAAAGCACCATGAACAAACGCCTCAAGTTCAACATCAGGGGCAGCCTCATGAATAGCCTTAATATCGCTCAAAGACAGTTCGCGCGCAAGCACCACTCGCTTAAATCCAAGCGAACGCAACCACAACACTTTCTCTGGCGTACGGTTATCGGTTTGGGTACTGGCATGAAGCGTTATGGACGAACCAAGCAGCGACATATCCTGCACCAAGAGTGCGTCAACGCCTATCTGGCTGAGTTCGTTTACCATCTGCTCCACGTCAGACAGCTCATCGTCATAAACAATGGTGTTGGCCGTGACATACACCTTTACACCAAACTGGTGAGCATATTGGCATAGTTCGGCAATATCGTCAATGCTGTTGCCTGCGGCTTGTCGGGCGCCAAAGCGTGGTGCGCCAATATACACGGCATCAGCACCATGAAGAATGGCAGCCTTGCCCACCTCAAGGTTTTTGGCAGGTGCAAGCAACTCAAGTGAAGTCTGTTCTTTTTTCATAATAATAAGGTTTTAATTGTCTTCGCCAGTCCACTCGTATGGCGTCTCCTGATAAACGTAATAGTTAATCCAGTTGCTATACAACAGGTTGGCATGGGCGCGCCACTTGACAAGCGGTTTGTTTTCAGGATTATCGCCAAGATAATAATGAAGCGGCATTTCCACGTCAGAGCGTTTGCCCATATCGCGCTTATACTCTTTGTCGAGTGTGTCGGGGGCATACTCCAAGTGGCCCGTTATAAAGAATTCTCTGCCACCACGAGCCATAATAATGCTTGGACCGCTTTCGGGCGACTTAGCTATGATAGAGAGTTCGTGGTGCTTTACTATATCTTCCTCATGCACCTCGGTATGGCGACTGTGAGGCATATAGAAAATGTCGTCAAAGCCTCGGAAGATAGGCAACGACACGTCACTTGTATATTGTGAGAATATGCCAAACATCTTTTTCTGCAACGGATATTTCGGCACGTCATAGAAATGATACAGCGCAGCCTGGGCAGCCCAACATATATATAAGGTGGAGGTGACATGCTCCTTTGCCCAATCAAATATGCGCTTTATCTCGTCCCAATACTCTACGTCTTCAAAAGGCAGTTGCTCTATCGGCGCACCTGTTACAATCATGCCGTCGAAGTTTTCCTTTGACAGGGTTTCAAAGTCCTTATAGAACATCATCATGTGTTCTATAGGAGTATTCTTTGGCGTATGACTTTTCAGTTTCATAAAGTTTAGCCTAATCTGTAAAGGAGTGTTTGAAAGCAGACGTATAAGGTCTGTTTCGGTAGTTATCTTCAGCGGCATAAGATTGAGGATAACTATTTTCAGTGGAC
>CAZPNJ010000140.1:0-5665 GCA_964587765.1 uncultured Prevotella sp. | reverse complement strand
TGGAATTACAAGGAAGAGTTATCGCACAAACCGAACCAATAACGGGTGAATCTGCTCGTGGTCCTTGGAAGGCACAGGATTTCGTAATTGAAACTCACGGAGATTTCCCACACAGGATGGCATTTTCTGTCTTTGGTGAAGATCGTCTAAATAGATTCAACATACAAATGGGACAAGAGATATCGGTTTCTTTCGATATCGATGCACGTGAATATAATGGGCGTTGGTACAACAGTATTCGCGCTTACGACGTTCGCCCTGCAACAGCTAACGTTACAACACCTGACGCAATCCCGGCAGTTGATCAGCCAGTAGCCGCTCCAACCAGCGCTCCTATTCCAGAAGTTAGCAGCGATGGTTCTGCTGAGGAAAACAGCGACGATTTACCATTCTAAATTAGAATGCATATATAGTGAGCATAGAAGTTTTGCCATTCTAACATTGAAGATATATAAATAAACATACAGAATATATCAAAAGCAAAGAGGATGTTCCAACAAGGAGCATCCTCTTTTATTATATGCGATATTACTTATTCCGCTATTTATTTACAGCTTGGCTGCCATGGCTTAATCTGCTTAAAGAAGTCATTTCCCTTGTCATCTACAAGGATGAATGCAGGGAAGTCTTTAACCTCAATCTTCCAAACAGCCTCCATACCAAGTTCTGGATATTCAACAATATCTATACTCTTGATAGAGTTCATCGAGAGAACCGCAGCCGGGCCACCGATAGAGCCAAGATAGAAACCGCCATGTTTCTTACATGCGTCGGTTACCACCTGAGTACGATTGCCCTTTCCAATCATCAGCATAGAGCCTCCATGGTCTTGGAATTCATCTACGTATGGGTCCATACGGTTACTTGTCGTAGGACCGAGCGAGCCACAAGGCATTCCCTCTGGAGTCTTTGCCGGACCAGCATACAATACTGGGTGGTTCTTTATATAGTCAGGCAAATCTTCACCAGCATCGAGACGAGCCTTCAATTTAGCGTGAGCAATGTCACGGGCAACGATAATCGTACCATTAAGGCTCAGGCGAGTAGAAACAGGATACTTTGTAAGTATTTTGCGAATTTCGTCCATTGGCTGGTTAAGGTCAATCTCTACACCACCTGCTTCACCAGCATTGCGCAATGCCTCTGGTATGAGTGAAGCTGGATTATCGTCCATCTTCTCAATCCAAATACCGTCCTTGTTTATCTTAGCCTTGATATTACGGTCAGCTGAGCAGCTTACACCAAGACCAATAGGACAAGAAGCGCCATGACGAGGCAGACGTATTACACGAATGTCGTGAGCGAAGTATTTGCCTCCGAACTGTGCGCCAAGTCCAATCTTGTGAGCCTCTTCAAGCAACTGCTTCTCCAACTCAACATCACGGAAAGCGCGACCTGTTTCATCGCCCGTCGTAGGCAGAGTGTCATAATAGTGAGTAGAAGCCAGCTTAACGGTCAACAGGTTCTTCTCTGCTGAAGTACCACCAATCACGAATGCAATATGATAAGGAGGACAAGCGGCTGTGCCAAGGCTCTTCATCTTTTCAACAAGGAAAGGAATCAGCGTGCCTGGGTTCTGGATACGTGCCTTTGTCTCTTGGTACAGATAGCTCTTATTAGCCGAGCCACCACCCTTTACTACACACAGAAAACGATACTCCATACCCTCGCTTGCCTCAATATCTATCTGTGCAGGAAGGTTGCAGCGAGTGTTCACCTCGTCGTACATATTCAAAGGAGCGTTCTGAGAATAGCGCAGATTATCCGTAGTATAAGTATTGTAAACACCACGACTCAATGGCTCAGCATCGTCGAAGCCAGTCCAAACTTGCTGACCTTTCTCACCGTGGATAATAGCCGTACCAGTGTCTTGGCATAGAGGAAGTTTCCCTTTGCAAGCTACCTCAGCATTACGGAGGAATGTCAGAGCCACATATTTATCGTTATCTGACGCCTCTGGGTCAGACAAGATTTTCGCTACTTGCTCGTTGTGCGCTCTACGCAACAGGAAGTTCACATCGTGGAAGCACTGCTGTGAGAGCATTGTCAGAGCCTCTTTTGTAACCTTTAGCATGGGCTGACCTTCAAAGTCGCCTACGCTAACGCCATCTTTTGTTAGAAGATAATACTCCGTTTCGTCTTTTCCCAACTGAAACATCGGAGCATACTTGAAATCTGGTGTGTTTGCCATAATTGTTTTTGTATTTTAGTTTTCGAATATTTCGTCTGTCGTAAAGCGCTTTATTGGCGCAATACCTTCAAGAAACTTCACATCGAGATTGTTCTCATCGCCAACGATAATATAGCGATAAGGTTTATTTGCCATTGTGCTCTTCTCAAAGTTTGCAATGTCTTGCAGTGTTAAAGTTGGCACCTTCTCGTATATCAGTTTATTAATATCATAGTCAATACCCCTGTCTTGTGCTGCAATGTATGCGTCAATGACATCGGCACGAGTAGTGCGACTGCTTGCAAGTTTCTTCATTATGCCTTGTTTTGCGAGTTCAAAAGCAGCGCTGTTCATTGGCATAGTGTCAAGGATATTGTTAAACACGCGTACACACTCCGGCATTTTATCGTTCTGTGATATGATTAGAGTGTATGCCCATTCAGGGTCATCAACCACAGAAGGCTGTCTGTACGATGCAGAAGCATGGTAGGCAAGGCCACGACTCTCGCGAAGTTCTTGGAATACGATTGTGTTCATACCGCCACCAAAATATTCATTGAAGAGTTTTATTATTGGAGCGTTTTCCGGCTGCCACAGCTTGTTATCGCATCTATACATTACCATATATATATTCTTAGCATCGTAAGGAGCTATCCATACTTCATTTTTAGAAGTAGTCTCTGCCTTATAAACCTTATTCACAGGCGCTGAAGCAAACTTCTTTGAGGTTGGGTGAGCTTTTGTAAGTATCTTTAAGAACGCTTTCTCTGGCATTGCGCCGAAATATAATACCGAATGTTTGTATTTGAATATATTGTTTAACAGGTCTGTATATGTCTCAGGTGAGCCATTCTGAAGGTCGGCACTACTAACCTGATTGCGAACATCATTGTATGCACCGTTATGAGCGTACGCCAACAATGCCTGGAAATTAGCTTCTTGCTCAGCCTTCTCATCTGCACGCTTCTTCAATATAATCTTTACGAATTGGTCGTATGACTCTTTATTGCCTTTTGCGTTGCAAAGATAGTCTTCAAGCAAAGCAACGGCCTTAGGCATATTCTCATTTAATCCTGACAATATAATATATGTATTACGGTCAGACACATACATGTTATAGCTGCAGGCGATATTGTAGAAGTCCTGCTTTATGCGCTCTGAACTTTTCTTGTCCGTGCCGATATAGTTAAGATAAGAAGCCGCAATGTTATAGCGATTGTCTGCACATGCTCCGAAATCAAATTTATATACAAGCGAGAATATACCATCAGTATTGTTTTGCTTGTAAATCACAGGCAGTCCAGTTTTTGTCTTTGTTATAGACAAATCTTTCTTGAAGTCAAGGAACTGAGGCTGAATAGGTTCAACCTCCGTTGTTGACACTTCACGAAGGAACTCGCTTTGCTTATCGTTGTTGGTTGGAATAGCAGTAATCTCCGGTTTTTCTATCTTCTTTATTGTAGAATCGTTGCCCTGACGTTTATATACACATACATAATTGTCTTTGAAAAACCTGTTCGCAAAGTCAACTATCTGAGCTTTTGTCATGCCGCTTTTGCGATTGATAGAGTTTACATTGTCTTTCCAGTTCTCATTATTCACGTATGCGTAAACGTATTTTTGCGAACGACTTTCGTTACTTAGCATTGAAGCCTGAAACCTTAGCTTCATATTGTTAATTACGGCAGGCAGAAGTTCATCGCTGAATTTGCCTTGTTTCAGACTGTCAATCTGCGACAGCAACAAGCCACGAACATCTTCAAGACTTTGCCCTTGAACAGGCACGCCCTCAAGGTCAAACTGACCATAGTCGCACATTCCATCATAGAAGGCAGACGCAGAGGTCAGTTTCATGTTCTGCTCAAGATTAAGTTCCATTATACCAGCATTGCCGTTGGCAAGTATTTCAGCAATAACTTCAAGTGTGTCAGACTGATAGTCGGCATCGCCCTTAGCTCTCCAACCAAGCATTACATTCTCTGCCTCAAGTCCAATAACACAAGTGTCAACAGGAGAAGCATATTCTGCCTGTGGCTGGTATTCAGGGCGACAGAGAGTTTCACTCTTCTTCCAGCTGCCGAAGTATTTATCAATGAGAGCGATAGCCTCATCAGGATTAAAGTCACCCGACATACAGATGGCTATGTTATTAGGCACATAATAGCGGTGATAGTAGTTCTCTATGTTTACTATCGAAGGATTCTTCAGGTGTTCCTGTGTGCCAATAGTAGTTTGAGTGCCGTATGGGTGAGTTGGATATAGTTTCTTGTTAAGTGCAGCCCATTCCTTTCTGCTGTCGCTTGTCAAGCCAATATTGTATTCCTCGTAAACGGCTTCCAGTTCCGTGTGAAAGCCACGGATAACCATATTCTGAAAGCGGTCACTTTGCACCTTTAGCCAATTGTCTAATTCATTAGCTGGAATATCCTCATGATAGCACGTAACATCGTTGCTCGTATAAGCATTGCTGCCTTCCGCACCAATGCTTGCCATAAGTTTATCGTATTCGTTCGGAATGTTATACTTCGCTGCTAACTGCGAAACGCTATCTATCTGATGATATACTTTTTTACGCTCTACAGGGTTCGTTATCTTGCGATACTTCTCGTATAGATTCTTTATCTCGTTTAGCAGTGGACGCTCTGCCTCTAAATTAGAAGTTCCGAAGTGAGTAGTACCTTTAAACATCAGGTGCTCTAAGTAGTGAGCCAAGCCCGTCGTCTCGGCAGGGTCGTTTCTTGAACCTGTACGAACGGCGGCAGAAACCATGATGCGTGGTTTCTCTTTATTTACGCTCATATAAACCGTTAAGCCGTTATCAAGAGTGTAAATGCGTGTGCGCATAGGATCACCCTCTACAGTGGTGTAATTGTAACTCTTTGCGCCTGCGCCGAGCGTGGCGATAAAAGCAATGCTGAAAAGTAATAGTTTGCGTATCATTTCTTGATGTAATAGTTGTTTGGATGTAATTATTTGTTTTTATTAAAATAGTTTCTGTTCTTCATATTCCGTCTCGTTGTCAAGCTGAGACAGGAAGTTGTCGAGAGTCTTTTGCTCTACGTCGCCCATAGCGAACTCTTTCTCTGCGTCTTTGCGTATCTCGGCTATCCACGCCCTTCTGGCGGTCTTATAGTCTTGACGTATGCGCTCGGCGTCTTCCTCAGTGATGCACTCCAGTCCGTAGTAGTCGCACATCATCTTATATGCCCATGCCCAGCGATACTCTGAGTAGTTGTCGTCTATTTCGTGGAAGCGGTCAACGATGTCCTCAGCATCGATAATCGTTCCGTCTTTTATGTCGCTTACAAGTTGTCTCTCTTCGCTGTCGGGCAATAGCAGTCCGCTCAGGTCGTTCCACTTGCCAAGTCCCTTGTCAGTTGTAGGCTCTGTCAGTTCGTGGCGTTTTAGCACGGCACCCATGAATATGCGCAGCGCTATGTCGTAATACTTGATACCCTTTTGCAGCGACGTAGCCTTGATGTTGTACTCGTGGTA
>CAZPNJ010000139.1:1431-5681 GCA_964587765.1 uncultured Prevotella sp. | reverse complement strand
GTCCCTCTTCTGTTCCTGTCACCTTATTGGCGAAACTTCCATTAGCTCCCATAGCGCATTGATTTTATATAAGTGTTTTCAAAATACTTAGATATTTCTCTATATTCAAAAGGCATCTCTGGTCCATACCTTAATATACATGTCGGTTCCAATTCGTTAACCACGAACTTATACCCTTTTTCCCATAAAAACCTTGATGTTGCAGAAGAGTTAGCCCCCATACTGTTTATTGCTATCATACAATGTTTAGGCAAGCCCTCACAACAATACTCATAACTATCGGGCAAAGACCAAGTTGCGTTAACTATAACATTTATTCCGTTTTGCTGGAACTTTGCGCCTAAAGCCTTATTCAGATTTGAGTTATACAACCTAAGGGCATAAGGCATGTCACATGTTTGAGAAAAGTCTGGAAAGATAACACTCTTTGCATTCTTTAGTTTTGCAATAGTTTTATCCAAATTTCTCTTTATTCCTGAAAACAGATAGTCATATATATAAAAGCACACCGTTGCGTCTGCGTCGTTTTTCTGATTCCATACGTTGTATGTTACCAAACGACTTGGCACATCTATTTTATATGGGTTTATAACCGGACAATCATATTTCCCAGTATAACTCAAGCCAGAGAAGATGTTTGCCTCAATGGCATTTTTCTTTTTCTTCTCTATTATCAGTTTCCCCTTTTTATGGTCTGGGGCGCTAACCATGCCCTTATTCCACTTTGGGACTTCGGGCGAAAGAAATGTATCTTCCATATTTTTGTTTTTTTTAATTTGCCCGATTTCTGGAGAATTTCTTCCGTAGTAATAGAATTATTTGTATCTTTGCGATGATCAAATCGAGTAGAATACATATTCCATTAGTTGGAAAATCCCCCTCCTCGGGGTTTGTTTTCTCTCTAAGTCCACTTAGCTTGCCTGCTTGGTGGACTTTTCGATATGGCAAAGATAAGCATAATATTTTATCCACAAAACTTTTCTAAAAGAAAAATTTGTTTTTCTATAAAATTCTGTTTTTTGATAACTTTTTCTTGCACGAAACATAAGTTTTGTGTAATTTTGCAAATGCAATAAAACATTAGCTACCGAAAATTATAGAACAAACAGACTTATGGAGAAAATCAATTTCAATGGGATAGCATCTCTTGATGCCGTTCACCCTGGCTATATATTGGACAGTAAGTTGGACGAGTATGGCATGTCGCAGAAAGAGCTGGCTTTACTGATTGGTAAATCCACGCCTGTAATCAACGATATCATAAAAGGCAAACGTGGCATCAACGCCGAAATAGCCATTATGTTGGGAACTGTCTTTGACCTGACAGCCGAAGAATGGCTTAACGCTCAATGCCTATACGACATTAGCAACACTCGAAAAGAGAAATCCATTGCCGAGCGCCAAAACAACATAATGGAATGGGAGCAGATAAAACAGCTAATCAAATTTAACGAACTAAAGAAAATCATAGATATAGACAGCGACATCAAACATAATATAAATAAGGTGTACGAATTTGCCGGCGTACACAATATTGGCGAACTTAAAAGCATGGCAAACAACCAACAGCAGTGTTTCAAAAAGTCTGACCGCCTGAAAATAGATTTGCAAAACACATTTCTATGGACTCTTATGGCACGCCATGCCAGCCGTGGGGTTGAACTTAAAACAAAGTTTGAACGCAAGAAAGTGCCTGAACTAATAAACCAACTGAACGAAATCTTCTATAATAACAAAGGTGTAGAAGCTAAAGTGGGGAAAATACTACCACAATTTGGCATAAAATACATAAAGCAAGACCATCTGAAGCAAGTACCTATTGACGGCATGGCTTTCTGGCAAGGCAATAACCCAACAATAGTTATAACCAAACGAATTGACCGCATTGACAACTACGCTTTCACTATTATGCACGAGTTAGGGCATATTTGCAAGCATCTTCGCAAAAACGACAATGCCGACTTCATAGACAGCGACAAAACCACACAAAACAGCGACAAGGAAAACGAAGCAAACTTGTTTGCTCAGCAAAGCCTTGTGCGAGATTACGATGTAGATGAAATGTTCCGCAAAATACGCAACCCATACGCTGCGAAATACACGCTAATAAGTATGTCAAAAATTACTCACGTAAACGTTAGCATAATAACAGGTCAATACCAAAAAAAGAGTGGCTACTATAATGCCTGCCGTGACCTGCTCAGTAAAATAAATTAAGCAAAAACACGCCTCTTGCCAATTTCTCACAATGTCCTAAGGTTCAACATCTTAGGGCATTTACTTTATTCACCTCCCTGCCCCACTCAGAAGTGCTTATAAGGAGCACCCCAAAGTGCTTATAAGCACCACCTCATCCTCCTTATAAGCACCATACTATGGTCCTTATAAGCACTTCTACCCCTACCTTACAAGCACTTTGGCATGGCGCTCCCTGCTCGGCAACATGGCGCAATAAGGGTAAAACTAAACAACAACTTTTTATTACAAAACAAGGTAATAGAGGCACAATTCATGCAAAATTCTTTCATTACACCTTATTATATATAAAGCGTGGACGAACTCAGTATTTTGGTTCGTCCACGCTTTATTCGTAACGCTTTATATGTAATGCCCCGAACAGTGGCGGAGCATTGGTTTGTGCGGAGGGTTAGAAACTCTGGGGGAAAGCGTCGAGCAAATCGGTCATGCGGCTGAACACGAGGTTGGCGCCCTCAGATGATAGTGCCGAGTCGGGCAATGGGCCGCTGTTTACGCCGATGGTGAAGATGCCTGCGGCGGCACCTGCGTGAACGCCCATAGGAGCATTTTCAACGACTATGCCCTGCCACGGCTGAAGGTTGCCTGCCTTTTTCAGTCCCTCAAGATATGGGTCGGGATATGGCTTGCCACGCTTCACGTCAAACGCCGTAACGATGCGCTCTTCGGTGATGAAGTCGGCAAAGTCGCGTTTCAGGCGCTCTATCAACGGGCGCTGACCACTGCCAGTGACTATACCCACCATTATGCCCATACGGTTGAGTTTTGCCATGAACTCCTTTACGCCGGCGAAGATTTCGGCACGGGGCAACTGCTCAAAGATGTTTGACTTTACCTCGTATCTGCGGCGAGCCTCATCGTCAGTAATCTCCTTGCCGGTGAGTTTCTTGGCTATCATACGCTCTATGTCCATGCCTCGCATACCCTCATAGGCATACACCTCGTCGGCAGTCATTTCAAGTCCGAACTGCTTCATCGACTTATCCCACGCCACCACGTGGTTGGGCATGGAGTTGTAGAGCACTCCGTCCATATCAAAAAGCACGACCTTAGGCTGGAAGGTGCTAAAGTCGTGCTCTTTTAAGTATTGTGCGATTGCTTTTTCAAACATTACTTCTCAGAGTTAAGACGCTCTTTGATGGCTTTGCTCTCAGCCTCGTAGCCAGGCTTGTCCAAGAGGGCGAACATATTCTTCTTGTAAGCCTCAACACCCGGCTGGTTGAATGGATTAACACCAAGTACGTTGCCGCTGATGCCACAACCAATCTCGAAGAAGTAGATGAGCTGGCCGATGTAATACTCGTTGAGCTTAGGAATGCTTACACGGATGTTTGGCACGCCACCGTCAACGTGAGCCAGACGAGTGCCAAGCTCTGCCATCTTGTTAACCTCGTCAACACGCTTACCTGCGAGGAAGTTCAGTCCGTCAAGGTTCTCCTCGTCGTTAGGGAACAGCAGTGTTTCGTTGGTGTTCTCAACAGAGAGGACAGTCTCGAAGATGGTGCGCTCGCCGTCTTGAATCCACTGACCCATAGAGTGCAGGTCGGTAGTGAAGTCGCAAGATGCAGGGAAGATGCCCTTGCCGTCCTTGCCTTCGCTCTCGCCGTAAAGCTGCTTCCACCACTCGCTGAAGAAGTGGAGCTTTGGCTGGAAGTTTACCATGATTTCAATCTTCTTGCCTGCCTCGCCATACAAACCGTTGCGAACGGCTGCATACTGAGCGGCGATGTTCTCACAGAAAGGAACGTCCTTGCCGGTAGCCTTCTCCATGTCGGTAGCACCTGCAACGAGTTGCTTAATGTCGAAACCAGCGCAAGCGATTGGCAGCAAGCCAACTGGAGTAAGCACTGAGAAGCGACCACCAACATTGTCAGGAATAACAAATGTCTTGTAACCCTCTTTGTCGGCAGCGGCACGAGCGGCACCCTTCTTAGCGTCGGTAACGGCTACGATTACTTTCTTAGCCTCTTCCTTGCCACGCTGAGCCTCGCACT
>CAZPNJ010000139.1:0-1376 GCA_964587765.1 uncultured Prevotella sp. | reverse complement strand
GATATGTTGATTACACCGAACTTCTTGCCTTTAAGGTATTCGGTGAGTTCGTATAGATAATCCTCGCCGATGTTGTTGCCGGCGAAAAGGATAGTTGGGTTCTTCTTGTCGCCAACAAGCCAAGTGAAGGCATTGCTCAAAGCCTCGATAACAGCCTTTGCGCCAAGGTAGCTACCACCGATACCAGCCACAACGATAGCCTCACAGTTCTGACGAAGCGTGTCGGCAGTCTGCTGAATTTCGTTAATGAACTCAGGTGTGATAGATGATGGCAAGTGAAGCCAACCGAGGAAGTCGTTGCCAGGGCATGTGCCTGCCTCAAGAGCTTCCTGTGCTGCTTTTACCTTAGGCTCAAGAGCCTCTACTGCGCCTTGCTTCAAGAACTGCGCAGCCTTTGAATAGTCTAACTTAATATTTTCCATTTTTATAGTTTTATTACTGATATTCGTTTACCTGAATGAATCGGTTAGTAGTTTTATCTCAACCTGAGGCGCTATGCGCTCATACAATATGTTATACACAGCGTCGAGGATAGGCATATTAACGTGCCAGTGGCGGTTTATCTCTTTCATGCACTTCGTACCGAAATAGCCCTCAGCAATCATCTCCATCTCTATCTGAGCACTCTTGACGGAATAGCCCTTACCTATCATCGTTCCGAACGAACGGTTACGTGAGAAGTTGGAATAGCCCGTAACGAGCAGGTCGCCCAAATAAGCCGAGTCGTAGATATTGCGTTCTATCGGGTGAATGGCATTGAGGAAGCGTGACATTTCCTGCACGGCGTTGGACATGAGCACGGCTTGGAAGTTGTCGCCATAGCTCAGACCATAACAGATGCCGGCGGCAATGGCATAGACATTCTTCAGAACCGAAGAATACTCTATACCAAGAATGTCGCTGCTGGTCTTTGTCTTTATGACGTTAGAAGAAAGAACGTCGGCAAAGGCTTGTGCCTTGTCCAAATCAGAGCAGGCAACGGTGAGGTATGACAAGCGCTCAAGCGCCACCTCCTCAGCGTGAGAAGGTCCACCGATGCAAGCCAGATTTCCGTATGGCACACCATACATCTGGTGGAAATACTCTGAACAAACAAGGTTCTCATCAGGCACAATGCCCTTGATGGCTGTGATGACAAACTTCTCGGAGATACGTGTCTTCAACTTCTTCAAGTGATTCTTTATATAAGGTGAAGGCGTAACGAACACCAAGGTGTCGTATTCGTCAACAATCTTGTTGATGTCAGAAGAGAAGTTTATCTTGTTAACGTCGTAATGCACGCTCGTGAGGTAAGCGGGGTTATGCGACAGACGGCGAAAGTCGTCTATGCGGTCGTCTCTTCGCATATACCAACCAATGTGGTCAGTATGACTAAT
>CAZPNJ010000138.1:0-5694 GCA_964587765.1 uncultured Prevotella sp. | reverse complement strand
AAAATCCCTTGGCCAGTAATGGCTGTGCGGGTTCGAGTCCCGCTCGCGGCACTTCTTAAATTCTAATTTTTTATTCTACTATGCATAAGAATTTATTTATTGCATTATCAGCATCATCTTTACTGTTATTATCTTCTTGCTCGGGCAAGTTGGGCGCACTCTCTGCAAGCAATTTCACAGCAGAACCTAACCCACTGGAAACCCAAGCAGGTAAAGTGCCTGTAACCATCTATGGCTCGTTCCCTGAGAAATATATGAAAAAGAAGGCTGTGGTAACTGTTGTGCCTGAACTTCACTTCGGCAACGGACAGATAGCACAGGCTGCAGGACAAACTTTCCAAGGCGAAAAGGTTAAAGGCAACGACCAAACTATATTCTATCGTTTGGGTGGACGTTACACATTGAAGACCAACTTCACTTACGTTCCAGATATGCAGAAGAGCGACCTCTACGTTAGCTTCAACGCAAAAGTTGGCAAAAAGCTTGTTGAGGTACCAAGCGTAAAAATCGGAACAGGCGTAATCGCTACGTCAGAACTTTACAAACAGGCCATGTTCTCACAGGGCGGCGTAATCGCACAGGACAGTTTCCAGCGTGTGGTTGCACAGAAGCAAGAGGCAAGCGTAAAGTTCCTTATAAACGAGGCTAAGCTGCGCAAGAGCGAGCTGAAGAACAACTCGGTTAAGGAGTTCGTTAACATGCTGCGCAAAATCAACTCTGACAAGGAGCGCCTTAGCATGAAAAACGTAGAGGTTCAGGCTTATGCCTCTCCAGAGGGTGGCTTTAGCTTCAACGACAAACTTGCCAACAAGCGCCAGGACGTAAGCTCTGACTATGTTAAGAAACAGTTGAAGAGCGCTGACGTTAATACAAGCATCGATGCCCACTACACCGCTCAGGACTGGGAAGGCTTTAAGCAACTGGTTCAGGCAAGCGATATTCAGGACAAGGACGTTATACTGCGAGTGCTGTCTATGTATAAAGACCCACAGGAGCGTGAGCAGCAAATCCGCAACATGAGTGAGGGCTTCCAAGAGCTCACAACAGGCATTCTGCCAGAGTTGCGTCGCTCTCGCCTCATAATCAACTACGAGGTTGTTGGTCGCAGCGATGACCAGATAAAGGCTCAGTATTCTGCTGACGCCACAAAGCTCAGCGCCGATGAATTGCTTTACGCAGCTACTCTTGAAAGCGACGTTAACAAGAAAGAGCAAATCTACAAAACAGCAGCCGAGTATTACGACAAGGACTATCGCGCATACAACAACATAGCTTGCATGGAGTTGGCTAAGGGCAACGAGCAGGAGGCACAGCGCTATCTTGACAAGGCTATCAAGGCTAACCCTAACGCAGCCGAGGCTATCGCAAATCGTGGTCTTATCGCACTGAAAAACGGCAACCTTAGCGAGGCTGAGCAGTATATCGCTAAGGCAGCAAGCTTAAGCTCTGCTGAGCAGGTTAACTTCGCCGTTGGCAACCTCGACATTGCTAAAGGCAACTACGCCAAAGCAGCTCAAGAGCTGGCTAAGTTCAACACTAACAGCACTGGTCTTGCTCAGATTTTGAACAAGGACTACTCTACTGCAGCCGCAACTCTAAACAATGTTGAGCAGAAAGATGGCTTGAACTGCTATCTCCACGCTATTGCAATGGCTCGCCAGGGCAACAAATACGCAGCTAACTCTCACCTGAAAGAGGCTCTGCAAAAAGACCCATCGCTCAAGACTTACGCTGACAACGACCTTGAGTTTACCAACGTAAGATAAACAAAATGACAAAAGAATCTTGGTGTAAGCTGTGCTTACAACTCGCAATTATAGCCTGCACGACATGTTTCATGTCGTGCGGTGCTGATTCTCACCACTTCAGAATTGATGGGCATTTGCTCAACATGAACAGTGGTGAGTTTTATGTTTATAGCACCGACAATGCCATCGATGGCATGGACACCATTAAGATTCAGGGCGGGCGCTTCTCATACGAAATTCCTTGTGAAGATGAACGCACACTCGTCATTGTTTTCCCAAATTTCTCCGAACAGCCTGTCTTTACCAAGCCTGGGGCAACTGCCACAATCAAAGGCGATGCCTCGCACTTAAAGGCTCTTACAGTGAAAGGCACTAAAGCCAATGAACTGATGAACCAATTTAGGGAAGAGACGGCCAGCGCTTCGCCAAAAGAGATGGCGCAAAGCGCAGAGAAATTCATCAACGACAATCCGCAATCTATCGCAAGTGCTTATCTTTTAGTGCGTTACTTTATACAGGCGACACCACAAGACTTCAAAAAGATAAACACTCTTATTTCCATACTTGTGAAGGAGCAGCCACGCAACGGCGCACTTAAACTGTTACAACGAGCAGCCAAAGGCAGAAACTCTCTTGAGGAAGGGGCGTCGCTGCCATCCTTCGCAGGCAAAGACATCAACGGCAAAGTATTCACCTCAAAAACATTATCAGCATCGCCACTTGCCGTTATCACAGCATGGAGTTCCTGGGAGTTTGAATCCACCGAAACATTGCGCGAGATTAAACGCATTATGCCAACTGCCAAGGGCCGCCTAAAGGCGCTGAGCATCTGCCTCGACCCAAGCATTCGCGACTGCCGACAAATGATTAGTCGCGACTCACTGTCGTGGCCCAATGTGTGTGATGGCGAAATGTTTGAGGGCAAGTTAGTTAAGCAGCTCGGCATCTCCGCCATTCCCGACAATATTCTTCTGAAGAATGGCAAGGTCATTGCGCACGGACTTAATCGCAAAGAGCTAAAAGCCAGACTTGAAGAGGAACTAAAGTAATCCAATAAAAAACGGGCGTTCTGTTTCTAATCCAACTTGAACCGTTCGCCGTGATATACGAAGCTGCGCTTGCGACAGAAGTCGATGACTTCTTGTGTTCTGTCGCCGAAGATGGGGCCGCACAGTTGCTGTATGAATGTTATGCCTGGTCCTGTTGCGTTAGCTTCAATTATCACTGGTTGGTGACCCTTTTCAACAGCTATGTCCCAACCAATAAAGCGAGAGAAGGGGAATAGCTTTGTGTGTTCGTCAACCAATATGTCTTCTATGTCTTTTACGAAGCTGAAATCGCCCAACTCCGATAAAGGAATTCCGTTTATGTTGTCAATCCATTCTCTATTGCCATTAACTGCCTTGCCTACTACGCCATGCGTTATTGCCACTCCGCAGCTATGAGCCATAAAGTTATCAACCCTTGCTCCCTTCTGTCCTACTCTGATTGCAGAGTGCAATATACTTGTTCTGCCGTTTATCGCAAGGGTGTATATACGCAATGTGTTAACAGAACTCTCATTCAGTCGCACCATCTCGTCACATTGCTTTACCACTTCCTGTGCTACGAAGTTGTCGCCAAATAACTTGAACACTGCGAACATTCCCTCTTTTGTGGCTACAGACAGAATTTCTCCCGTCTGACTATCCCTTACGAGGTCATCATGGTCAAAGAACTTGACCATCTGTCCCCAAGTACTTTCGACCGTTGGCTTAATGCAGAATTCTTTCACGCCAAGCAATGCATCTATCGCTTGCGCACGAGTCAGTTCTTGCATCTCGTTGTCATAGTATCTGCCCTTTATCTTCCTGACATAGCAATAGGGGAATCTAAGTTTGCTTGTTACAGAGTTCTTTGACACCCAACCAAGCAAAGACTTATCTTCCGTTATCCATGTTAATCGTTTTTCGTTAAGCACTTGCTTGAAGCCAGAAAAAAAGAAGTAGTTTGACGCAAATCTTGCGTCAAAACCGTTTATATGTTTCTGAAATTCAAACTCCTTAAAATGTGGATGTTTTCTTGTAAATCGAGTTCCCCACAAGTTTACAACTTCTTGCTTCTCTCCCTCTGTAAGTGGTTCAAAAACATTGTTAGGCATCTCTTTACATAAAATTTTTTCACCACTCAAGCATCTGCGCTTAATTTCCTCATTTATATAAATAGTACGCAATATATGTAATATGTTGCGTATCTGCCTTATTAAAGTCGGCAGCAAACTACGCTTTATAATATTTCCCATTCTACAACATCTGATGACTCAAAATGGTCATTCCTATCTTTTACTTTTTTTACATATCTTATGCCAAGTTTTTTCTGATTTCTCTCCAAGAAACTACCAATTTGTTTGTTAACCTCTTGAAAAGCATTTTTTTCATAATTATTTAGCATATTGATATATTCTTTTTCATAAAAACGACGATACCTGCATATAAACTCATGCGAGTTAAATTCTTGTCTGTTATCTTTCTGCAAAATGTCTTTTAGCTTTTGCAAAACGTATTTCACGTCGTTCACGTCTTTCACGTCGTTAATGTCTAATTGTTTCATATCTTAATCCTTTTTGATAATTATTGTTGAGTCAACTTTGGTGTTCCATTTATCTATTTCAATTACTTCGTCTTCCCACATGTTTTGTAAACCATGCTCCAATGTCAGCGTCATTGCATCACGATACACATTACCCGGACTGGCAACTTTAGCTTGTGGGCGTACGTTCTCTTGGTTCATAGGGTCTTTCATGGAATGTTTTGTGCCGTCAGTTCCTGTCCATGAAACGTCAAAACCAAAGTTATGGAATATATTATTGGTCTTCAATCCGGGGAAGAAACTAATGAATACGTCTGCACGCTTGTTGCACTCGCCAACACCTTGTCCATACTCATGTCCTTTTAATGCAAACATGGTATCAACACCTATTGCGTATGGTCCATCCCAAATTGTGCAGTCCATAGAGACTGTTGCATCATACTTAAAGTAAAGTTTTGATGCCAATCCTTCTTCTGCATGCATGTGAACGGTATCAATACTTGCGACTTTTGTGCTGTCGTAAAGAATTTGCAACCAGTAATACGCAGTTAAATCTCGCCAAACATGAGTACCACCAAACAACACCTTAGGATATCTTACCCATGGAACTTGCCGACTGAAACAATCTGCTTTTGTGCCAGCTTGAGCAGTCAGTCCCTGCACTATAGTTGTATCTGAAGGATCATACCATTCTGGAGAATAATATACATCAGGATTGTTTTTGTCAAATATGGCCAACATTATAGTATCTTCATCTTGTATTTTCTGTTGGACACCACCAACTTTATAAGCTTTCTTTCCTATGTATATTTGCCAATACATTGAAGTCTTAAATGTAACATCAAATTCTGCCATCTTTGATGCACTAACGGTAGAAAAACCGTTGTCGGTAAATCTATAATATAACCTATTTATTCTGTTGTTTGATTTTGTTCTATAATAGTTATAATAATACTCTATCCAGTTCGGATTAACTGCCAACACATAATCTGTCAATTGATACCATCGAGTTACATTTAAGTTTTCAGATTGAAATCTATATAACGCTCGTGTATTGTCACCGTATTTTATGCTTGAAACAGGGATGAACATAGTCTCTTCCGTATTATCAACAAGTAAACTGTCATCATCTTCCACCTCAACATATTGGTAACTCCCCTTGTCTGTGCATGAAAAAAACAAAGAGAGACCAACAGCAAACATCAAATATATTACAATCTTTTTCATACCGTTCAGTTATAAAGCAACTATAGAAAGTGAAATATATATGTTATGAACTTTCTCATATACATTTATTCTTCATCAAAAATAAAAATGCCTTTTGAAGTGACTTTTCCTGGATCGCCTTCTTCTGGAGGTGTATCAGCTTCCTCACTGC
>CAZPNJ010000137.1:3186-5700 GCA_964587765.1 uncultured Prevotella sp. | reverse complement strand
GGGGCAGAGGCATTAACGACCTTGCTGATATCCGTGGCAACATTTGCCGTGGCGGCATCGGAAACAGAACTTTCGCCGAAGTTGCCAACAGCGGTAACGGTATATACATTATCGCCAGCCGATGGTTTCGTGTCGGTGAAGGAGGTCTGGGCGGTATTGCCAATCAGTGTACCATTGCGATAGATGTTATATCCAGTTATGCTTACGGCGCTCTCGGCAGGATATATGTCAAGGTCATCAATCTGCCAATAATAGCTCAGACCAAGCGGTGAAGTGGTTGACGCACGGAAGCGGACCTTCATCTGCGAAGACTGGTATGGAGTCAGGTCAACGACAATCTTATTGTACTTGCCAGAGGTGTGGCTAAGGTCGGCGTCGTTAATGGCACTATAAACAGAATCCCACGTTGCACCGTTGTCACGGCTGACCTCAACATTGTAAACAGGCATAATCTTAGGAGTGCTGCGCACACCATTCATGCGAGAATAGAACACAAGTGTTTTGCCATTATCAAACACGGGCGATGTAAGAATCTGCGTTTCGGGCTGCTCGTCCCATGCCTCAATCATAGTCATGGCGCAAGTGCCTGCGTGGGGGCGATAGAAGCCTTTGTCGATAGCGCCGGTCTTGAATGTCCAACCACGGCTGTCGGAGTTCTCGATTAACCAGCCGTTAGGATTTACCGCGTTTTCAAAGTTATCTGAAAGGATTGGAGTGCCATTCATCACTGCCTCCCATGAAAGGTTGACAGCGTTGTCGCTGACTGTTGCTTTCAAACCCTGCGGTGCTTCAACTATGTTTGAGGCCTGAACCACGTTAAGCTGTGCGCTGATGCTGCCATCAGCATTCTTAAACACCAATGCGGCACTGCGGCTTGCCAGTTCGGCATTGTCGGCAGCTGCGGTTATGGTAACGACAGTTTTGCCAGCCTCACCCGAAGTGGGCGAAACGGTGAGCCACGACGGCACAGCGTCCAGCGTCCAAGCCACGTCGGCAGAGACTGTGGTAGTTGCACTGCTGCTTGCTGCTCCTTTCAGTCGCAACAGACTATCTTAAAACAGAATCATATCCGGCATTGGCTGAAGCGTAAAGCTGATGGTTGCGCCTGCGCTGCCAATGTCGGTAATGGCGAAGTGAGCCTCGCTGCCATCGCTATAGAACGGTTTGAAGTCGGCAGTGCCGCCAAAGGCTGTACGCCCACTCTCGCTACTGAAAGCGGCAGCGGTGATGTCGCCATCGCTTTTAATAGTACCGCCCGGACGGAATATGTACTGCTCGTCGAGGCGAGTTGAGCCGTTATAGTTTACGTTTCCACCCGTGAAGTTAGGGTTAATGCGATAAACGAGCAAGCCCGATGCCGGCAGGTTTGCGTCGAAACCACTCTTGCGGCGATACTCCACAATGAAGTACTCATCGCTGCCATTAGGCTGTATCTTATAGGCAATATTTTCGCTGGTAGAGCCACCCACAGGGTTAAGCGTATATGTGCCGGCAGCGGATATAGTAGGAATGGTTATCCACTTGCAGTATTTCTGTTTGGTATAGGCGGTCATGCCCTGCGCCGACACTTGGTTGTCACTCATCAAATCCCACACACCCACTGGGCTGAGGTTATCGTTGGCATGATATAGGTCGTAAGTGCCGAGCGAGTGAGACATCTCGTGACAGAGTACGCCAGTGTTGAGAGCTATGCCCGTAAACTGATTGTCGTAACCGTTAGCCTCGTCAAAGACCATTAGGTAGCCAGTGAGCTTTACACCTTTTATATATATAGCCTTCTCGTCGGGCAACGCAAGGTCGGTGCGCTTTGGCCACAAAAGATGCTTGTTGCCTATGTCAGAGCCTCCGCTGAAGATGATGGTAAGGTTATCGACTATACCATCACCATTGACGTCAACATTGATGTCGCTGGTTAGATTTCCGCTGAGATACTGCGCTATTTCCTTTATCAGTGCCTGCATACGCGCCGGGGCTTCAAGCGAATTGTCGGGGTCGTAACCAGAAGGATTTAACGATGTCTTCTCCTGGTAGTAGCCGCGCTCGAAGTTTGTCCTGTACGACGTAATGGCTGTGCCATTAGCGGCAGGAAAGAACTGGCTGGTCCACGAGAGTTGACCGTACGACGCCTGGCGGAAGTAGTTATACACTGAGTTGTCTGATTCATCAGAGCCATTAAACAGATGCTCATATACACTGATGTCTTTAGTGAAAAAATCGGTGTCACACTCATCTGCAAAGCGAACGAAAACAACGAGATTGTTCATACTGCCCGTATTGTTTTCAAAGGCAGCAGCCGGCACGCTATTAGCCAGAGCCAGCAATAAACATGTAAAAGAAAGTATGATATGCTTCATAATTGGCTACAAAAGTATCAATTTCTAAGTAAAAGCACGTCTTTTTGAGCAAAAACATAATAAAAAGCGCAAACATTTGCGTTTATATTTCTTTTTTTCATATCTTTGCGAATGAAACCTTAGTGTATCCACAAATGTGTAAAATTTATGAATAACTCTA
>CAZPNJ010000137.1:0-3175 GCA_964587765.1 uncultured Prevotella sp. | reverse complement strand
TTGCAGTATTATTTACGCTCTTAAACATCGTGGTGTTTGCACAGACAGATACCCCTGCAATAACAATGTCACTTGACGTTGACGGAAAAGAGCGCAGTTTCACTTTTGCCAATTACGGTCATTCTGGTTTTTTGCATATCGACTGGGGCGACGGCGTGTTAGTTAAAACCGATACCATTCCGCACTACAACGGCTGGGCACAAAAGGTTGTATATGGCGTGCCCAAAGGCGAAGGCACGGTGAAAATATACGGCGCGGACCAGATTGCGCTGTTTGAAGCATTCTCTGTATATAGCGATGGACACGCACACATTCACACGATTGACCTGAGCCAAGCCGTAAATCTGATAAAGCTGACACTCAGCGGCAACCGTATAGAGCACCTCGACCTTACGAATAATCCCAAACTACAGGTTTTAAACTCTAACAATAACATCTTATCGGAGATAGACCTTAGCCATAACCCCGAACTACACTCAGTGGGATTAAGCGCCAACTGTCTGACAAGCATTGACCTGTCGGCAAACAAGGAACTCACAAGAATAAATCTGAGCGACAACAATATTGCCGAGGCGGACTTTAGCGCTAACACCACACTAAAGAACGTTACGTTCTTGAACAACCATCTTAAAGACGTGAAGTTTGGCGACAACACAGTACTGAACACCCTTAGACTGAACAATAACGATCTGACAACCATTGACCTGTCAAAGCAAACAGGACTGATAGGCCACGGCATATTGTTCATAACAAACAACCTGCTTACAGAAATAAAGTTGCCGGAAGGCAGGCTGAAGACAATAAACATAACGCACAACAAACTGACAAAAGAAGCTCTGCCAGTTAACGCTGCCGCAAAATATGTGTTTGAACCGCAAGACGTTGATTAACGACAATCGTGCACAAATACGCACTCAAGACTGACGATTTGACGCTTTTGCAAGCCTATTTAATGAAATATGTAACAAATTGCTGTATTTTCATGCGGCAATTTGTTTTCTTTTGTTATCTTTGCACTTAGTTATTTACCTAAATATAGGAAATATAAAATATATAATAACAATAACACTATTTGCTTATGAAGAAGATTTTACTCTCTTTCGTGGCGCTTATCGCCAGCATGTCTGCATTTGCAGATGAAACACCAACAATCACATTTACCGCCGACGTTGACACATTCGACCGCACACTAACATTCGGCATGGCAACAACTCCCGGAAAGCTAAGAATAGACTGGGGCGACGGCAACATCGTTGAAACAGAAGAAATACCAGTTGACGATGGTTGGACAACCGTAAACGTATTTGGTCGCCCTGTAGGCACAGGTGTGGTAAAGATATACGGCGGTGCTGACCTTACAACATTTGAGGCGACTTCAAAAGTTGCCGACGACCAACCACACATCACGAGTCTTGATGTGACAAACGCAACAAACCTGACCAGCCTAACGGTTAACGGCAACCGTCTTACATCAATCGACTTGAGCAAGAACACAAAGCTTACATCGCTTACAATCGGCAACAACCTGTTGACCGCTCTTGACATCACAGCTAACACTGCGCTGAAAACCGTTGACGCAACCAACAATAAGCTGACCACGCTTGACATCTCAAAGAATACGGTATTGGCTACATTGAAGCTAAATGACAACAACTTTGAGACTGCTGATTTCAGCGCAAGCACATCATTAAAGTCGCTATACATTATTAATAATAAGCTGACGAGCATTAACCTCGGTAACAACACAACCCTGAATTATATAAGCGTTAACAACAACCTTCTCACAAGTCTTGACTTGTCTGCACAAACTGGTCTCACAAACAAAGCATCGGTATTTGCCATTGGCAACAAGCTGACAAGCATAAAGCTTCCTGAAGGAACGGTTAGAACGGTTAACATTTCAAACAACTGTTTCACCTTGGCTACATTGCCAACAACGGGTATCACTAATCTTACATACGCTCCACAGAAGCCTATGGAAATAAGCGACATCAATATGACGCTCGACCTTTCGGCACAGACCAACCTGAAGGGATTGGCAACAGAAGCAAAGGCTACAACATTCACTGTTTACAACGCAAAGGGCGAGGCTCTGACCGCTGGTACAGACTATGTTGAGACAGACGGAAAGATTTCGTTTATCAATGCAGCAGTTGACTCTGCATACGTAACCATGACGACCGACGCATTCCCTAAGTTCACCGGCACAAGCGTATTCAAGACTACCGTCGCTAAGGTTGTTGCCACAACTACCAGCATCAACTACGTTAACGCCGCAGCTAATGACCAAAAGACTATCTATAACCTCGCAGGTCAGCGCCTGAGCGCAGAACCAGCAAAGGGTATATATATCAAGGCTGGCAAGAAGTACGTTAAGTAACTTGCCAACATATAACACAACAAAAAGACCGCAACACTTCAAGCGTTGCGGTCTTTTTAATATTTATAATTGCGCTAAGCGATTATTCTGCGCTTTCTGCTGTTGCCTCTTCAGCAACCTCTGCCTCTGTAGCTACAGGAGCTTCAGCAGGAGCAGCTGCCTCAGTAGCCTCTTCCTTTACCTCAGGAACGTTAGCGGCAACTACCTTTACAGGTACTTCATCCTCAACCTCCTTGTGGAAGTGAACAACTGCAACATAGTCACCAACCTTCTTGATGTCGTGCATTGTGATAATCTTACGGTCAATGTCGAAGCCCTTCTTCTGAAGTTCCTCAGCAACGATGTTCTTGTTAACTGAACCATAAGTAGCACCAGTAGCGCTAACACGAGCCTCAATTGTGAGGGCAACGTCCTTCAAGCCAGCAGCCTTCTTCTCAGCCTCAGCCTTCAGAGCTGCAAGTTTAGCAGCCTGCTGCTTCAGGTTCTCTGCCAACATCTTGCGAGCAGCAGGAGAAGCGATAACAGCCTTACCCTGAGGGATAAGATAGTTACGGCCATAGCCATTCTTTACACTAACGATATCGTTCTTGTATCCTAATCCGATAATGTCTTCTTTAAGTATTACTTCCATTACGTGTCCTCCTTTAAATTATTTCATCAAATCAGTTACATAAGGAAGCAAAGCGATCTGGCGAGCACGCTTTACAGCCTGTGCTACACTACGCTGATACTTCAAAGATGTTCCAGTTATGCGGCGAGGAAGAATCTTTCCCTGATCGTTGAGGAACTTCTTAA
>CAZPNJ010000136.1:0-5715 GCA_964587765.1 uncultured Prevotella sp. | reverse complement strand
CTATTTCCATGCGAAGAGTGAATAGTTTATAAAAAACTCTCGGTAAATTTGCAAAGACAGTATTTTCTGCCTACCTTTGCAAAAGAAGTAAAATGCGGAGAGAAAAGAAAGGATTCTGACGTTAACCCGTCGGAATTCATATTTGTTTACTCTTCTTGAAAATAACTAAGAAACAATTAAAGTAAAAGAATTATGGCATACATGTCTCAAGAAGGCTACGATAAACTCGTAGCAGAGCTACACCAGCTCGAAGCAATAGAGCGCCCCAAGGCATCAGCCGCAATAGCTGAAGCGCGCGACAAGGGCGACCTAAGTGAAAACTCAGAATACGACGCAGCAAAAGAGGCTCAGTCTAACCTCGAAGCAAAGATAAACCGATTGAAACTGACTATCGCAGAGGCTAAAATCGTTGACACATCACGCCTCAGCACCGACGCAGTGCAGATTCTATCTACCGTTGACATGACCAACATGGCAACGAAGAAGAAGATGACCTACACCATAGTCAGCGAGAGCGAGGCTAACCTGCGTGAGGGAAAGATTTCCATTAAGACACCTATTGCACAGGGATTGCTAAACAAGAAGGTTGGCGACATAGCAGAGATTAAAATACCCGCAGGGCTAATGAAACTGCGCATTGACAAAATAACCGTAGGATAAAGCGTTATGGACATTTTCTCAAAGATAGCAGCCGGCGAAATACCAAGCTATAAAGTAGCCGAGAACGATAAGTTCTATGCCTTTCTTGACATAAACCCATTGCAGAAAGGCCACACGTTGGTAATACCTCGTCGTGAGGAAGACTATTTCTTTGACCTCACTGACGAAGAGCTCGCAGAGTACATCGTTTTTGCAAAGCGCGTGGCAAAAGCCATAAAGAAAGCGTTCCCTTGCAAAAAGGTAGGCATGGCGGTGCTTGGCCTTGAAGTCGCTCACGCACACATTCACCTTGTGCCTATGCAGAGCGAGAAAGACATGATTTTCTCTAACCCAAAGCTCGAACTCACCGAAGACGAGTTCAAGGAAATCGCAGCAAAGATACAGGCAGCAATGTAATTGTTGCAGCAATAATGCTCTAACAATACAGCTCGCCCCGCCCTCCATTATGGAGAGCGGGGCGATTCTTATTTAGGAAATTTGCAAAACCGTCCAACAGTTGGTTTTATCATGAATTATTACGTGTTGATGACCATCTGGGAATAATTATGTATTATCCTATTTCTTCTCAGGCAATCCCGTGGTGGCATTCAGCTGATATTTGTCGCGTGTGCGATACGTTTATTTGCTGAGTATCTTTCCGTAAGTTTTGCGAGTGAGGAAGTCGGTGTTGCTCCACTCTGGCCACTTGTCGTTCAATGGTTCGTAGTCGCTGTTAAGGCTCTTGTAGCACTGATAGGTGAAGCGAGCGTTGATGTAACCATCGTTGCCACTGCGCGCCAACACATAGCAATTCAATGTCTTGACGTAGCCAAGCAGCACATCGTCGTTCTTAACTTCGCTCACTTTCCAATCGGTTTGCGGAATGCTTACCGACAGTATGCTTGCCGACGGATATTTCTTTGAGAACATATTGCGGCAATTGGCGCGAATAGTCGTTTCGTCCTTGCCATGATATACGTTTACGTCATAGACGGGCATATATTTCTTCGTGCCAACCCTTACGTAGTCTGCATCTAATTCTATGCGGTCTTCAAAACCGATAGCGTCTCCCAATTTATGGCCAGCCTTTTCAAGGGAGCTTATCGTGTTGTTAAAGCCACTCTCCACAGACTCACTAAAGGTCTTTTTCTTCTTTTTAGCGTTTTGTGCCATTACCGGCGTGCATGTTGTGGAAAATATTAGCGCCGCCAAGACAATGCTGTTCTTGCTGAGCAACATGCCTGCAATGTTTTTAACTTTAGATTCAGACTTCATACGTGTTTAGAATTTAATTAATTATAAGTATATTGACTTATGCTTTCGCATAATTACAGCGGCAAAATTACCAAATAATATGGAGTTTGCCAACAACATATACTACAATATATCCTAAAATGAGTCCAACGGCACCCATACCGGCACCAACTTTCACCATTTGCTTCTGTTCAACAAGGCCTGTTGAGTAAGCAATGGCGTTAGGTGGCGTAGAGATAGGCAGGCACATAGCGGTTGACGCTGCTATGGCTACACCGATAAGAATGGTAGGTGTGCCGCCCAGCGGTGTGAGGCTGTCGCCCATGCCTTGACAAACGACTGCAAGGATTGGCATCAGCAGCGCTGCGGTTGCCGTGTTAGAGATGAAGTTAGACAGAGCATAGCATATCAAGCCAGATATAACCATGATGACTATTGGCGATAGGTTGCCGAAAGGTATGCTGTCAATAGATGCCTCAGCAAGACCAGAGTCATTAAGGGCAAGACCTAATGCGAAGCCACCGGCTACCATCCATAGCACACTCCAGTTTAGTTTCTGAATATCTGAGGCATTGATTACGCCCGTTATAGCGAACACTACAATTGGAATGAGGGCTGTGGTATTGGCATCGACGCCTAATGACTTACCGAATATCCAAAAGAACACCGTTACAAGGAATGTGATACCTACGACCCATGTGCGCCAGTTGACATTAAGTTCGCCCTCAATCTGAAGGTCAATAGACTTTTTCTGGAATGGATACAACTTCTTGATAATGAACCAACCTATGAGCAACAGCACAATGGTAAGTGGCACCATGAATGCCATCCACTCGCCAAAGCCGAGGTTAAGGTTAAGTCCGTTAGGGTCGTTCAGATACTTCAGTGCGATGGCGTTAGGAGGTGTGCCGATAGGTGTACCCATACCACCGATGTTGGCACCGACAGGTATTGCCATGGTCAAGGCTATACGGCCCTTGCCCGAAGCAGGCAACGCACGAAATACAGGTGCGAGGAACGTAAGCATCATAGCGGCCGTAGCTGTGTTAGACACAAACATTGAGAACAAGCCAGTAATAAGGATAAAGCCTAACAAGATATTTTCGCTCTTATGCCCAAAAGGTTTAATCATGTTCTTGGCAAGCACAAGGTCAAGACCTGACTTTGACGCTGCCAGCGCAATGATGAAACCACCCAAAAACAAGATTACGATTGGGTCTGCCATGGTAGCCATGATGGCCTCATGGTCTATCAATTCTGACTTGTCCAAACCGTCGCGCATAAAGTTAAGAGCACTGTCTGATACGGTTAGGCACAAGACACCAATCAGCGTTATGGACGTAGCCCAGGCTGGTATAGCCTCGGTTATCCACAACAGAGTGGCGAAAGCGAATAAGGCAATGACGCGCTCTTGCACAAGTCCGAGACCGTCAATACCATAAACATCGAGTGGAAGATTCCACAGAATTGCCGTCACAACGACGGACACGCAGAAGCTAATGAACTTCTTGACGTTGAAACTGCCCGTAAGCATTTCTTTTACTTCTTCTGACATTTTTTTAATTGTATTTAGTTAGTAATTATAGATTCAAGAGAAAGATGTGGTGCCTCGCCAGTTAAGGCTTTGGCAAGGCACCGCATCATCAAGTGTGCATCTTAGATAACCTTTATGCCACGCTCCTTACAGATTTCAAGACTACGTTCTTTGAGCTTGAACTTCTGTATCTTGCCGCTACCGGTCAAAGGCCATTCGTCTTCGTTCAAGAAGAAGATGTACTTTGGCACTTTATAGCGTGCTATCTGGTTGCGGCAGTAGTCACGAATATCGCCATCGGTCAGTTTCTCGCCCTTCTTCAGCTCGATGAACGCGCCGACTGACTCGCCATACTTCTCAGAAGGAACACCTACAACCTGAACGAACTTTATCTGCGGCATGGTATAAAGGAAGTTCTCTATCTCATTAGGATAGATGTTTTCACCGCCACGGATAATCATCTCTTTCTTACGACCAGTTACATGGAAATATCCGTCCTTGTCTTTATAACCAAGGTCGCCGGTGTGGAGATAGTTGTTATCGTCAAGTATCTCTTTGGTAGAAGCCTCGTCCTTATAGTAACCCAGCATACTATTGTAGCCACGGTTGCACAGTTCGCCCTCTACCCCATCAGGGCAAAGGTTGCCATTATCATCGAGCACTACAACCTCGGTGTATTCAAACTCCTTGCCGACAGTGCCGATACGAATTTCAAACGGCTCGTCCCAACGTGTGGCAGTCATACCAGGCGAAGACTCTGTGAAGCCATACACTGTGGTCAGCTTCATGAACATCTCCTTCTCAACACGCTTTGCCAGTTCAACAGGCACCATTGCACCAGCCATGATACCGCACTTCAGAGAACTGATGTTGAACATATTAAACATTGGGTGATTGAGTACGCCAAGGAACATAGTTGGCACACCATACAAGTGGGTGCAACGCTCACGCTGAATAGAAGCCAGCACAAGCAAAGGGTTATAGTTTTCGGTTATAACCATCGTGCAGTGGTGAGTGAGGCAGTTCATTACGGCAAGCACCAGTCCAAAGCAGTGGAAGAACGGCACACAGATGCAGAGCTTAGAGTTCTCTGTCATATTGATGTGCTCGCCCGTAAGCGCACCGTTGTTGGCAATACCATAGTGAGAAAGCATAGCACCCTTAGGGAAGCCCGTTGTACCACTGGTATATTGAATGTTAGTCAGCTCATGAGCGTTAACCATTGACTTAGCTTTAGAGTAGTCTTCGTCAGACGTAAGCATGGCACGCATCATAACATCATTGAGGGTTAGCATACCGCGATGGTTTTCTGTACCGAAGTATATTACGTGCTTCATGCAAGGCAACTTCTCGTTATGCAGTTCCTCGCCCTCTTTCAATGTGCGTAGCTCTGGCAACATGGTATAGGTCATGTCAACAAAGCTGTTGTCCTTTGAGTGGTCGCCAATGCAAAGTACGTCCATGTCTGAACGTAAGCAAAGGTCCTCTACCTCAAACTGCTTGAAGTTGGTGTTAACGGTTATGGAAACGGCTCCAATCTTTGCGCAGGCAAACATCATAGTAAGCCAGTCAGGGATATTTGGTGCCCAGATACCGACATGAGTATTCTTCTTTACGCCCATAGACATAAGACCTTTCGCAAGTTCATCAACTCGCGAGTTGAAGTAACTGAATGTCCAGCGCAGATTTCTATCGGAGTAAACTACAAACTCCTTGTCAGGGTCTTCAACGGCCCACTTTTCGAGCCACTGTCCTATCGTGTTTTCTGATAGTTGATACATAAATTTAATAAATTATGTGCGTCAATGACGCTTGTTAATATTATGTTTGTGTGTATTGAGAGTTGTCTATTTATACTCGCTCCAGCTCTTGATGTCAATATCTTCGAGCGAGAGTGTGCAGAATGCGTTAATAAAGGCACTTGCCAAACGTGAGTTTGTGATAAGTGGCACGTTAAGGTCTATGGCAGCACGGCGTATCTTATAACCATTGGTCAACTCGCGCTGAGTAAGGTCCTTAGGTATGTTTACCACCATATCAATCTTCTTTTCATGAAGCAGGTCAAGAGCCTGTGGCTGCTTGCCCTCGTCTGACGGCCAGTAAACTTGAGTGTTAGGTACTCCGTTTTCAGCAAGATACTTGCTTGTGCCGCTTGTGGCATACAGTTCATAACCATTATCGCGCAACTGCTTTGCAGCGTCAAGCATATCTGCCTTTTGCTTTGCGCCACCTGTAGATAGCAGCACCGTATGCTTTGGTATGCGGTGACCGACAGACAGCATACTCTT
>CAZPNJ010000135.1:0-5733 GCA_964587765.1 uncultured Prevotella sp. | reverse complement strand
GAAGGTGACGAAAGTTTCCTCGCAGGACCTACAGACGCGACTAACACGCTGTGGAACAAACTACAAGAGTTACAAAAAGAGGAGCGTGCCAAGGGTGGTGTGCTTGACATGGAAACAGAAGTAGTTTCATCAATGACAGCCTATGGACCTGGCTATATAGATGAAGCAACAAAGGATTTGGAGAAAATCGTTGGTTTGCAGACTGACAAGCCTTTGAAGCGTGCTTTCATGCCATTCGGTGGTATAAAGATGGCTGAGCAGTAATGTACTACATACGGCTACCAGCCTTCAGAAAAGATTCACGATATTTTTACAAAATATTGCAAGACTCACAACGACGGTGTGTTTGATGCTTACACTGAAGAGATGAAGCACGTACGTCATAACCACATACTTACAGGTCTGCCTGACACATACGGTCGCGGACGTATCGTTGGTGACTATCGTCGTGTGGCTCTTTATGGTATTGATTTCTTGGTTGAAGAAAAACAGAAAGACTTCCGCCTTTGCGGTGACGGCACAATGACAGAGGCTGTCATTCGTCAGCGTGAGGAAATCTCTATGCAGATAAAGGCTCTCAAGGAAATGAAAGAGATGGCCGCTATCTATGGCTTTGACATTTCTCAGCCAGCAGCAAACGCTCGTGAGGCAGTGCAGTGGCTATACTTCGGCTACCTTGCAGCAATTAAGACTCAGAATGGCGCTGCCATGTCGGTAGGTCGTGTTTCTACATTCCTTGATATATATATTGAGCGTGATTTGAAGGCTGGAACCCTCACCGAGGAAGAGGCTCAGGAGTTGATTGACCACTTGGTAATGAAGTTCCGTATGGTTAAGTTCGCTCGTATCCCTTCATACAATCAGTTGTTCTCTGGCGACCCAGTATGGGCTACACTTGAAGTAGGCGGTATGTCAAACGAAGGTCGTGCAATGGTTACAAAGAACGACTTCCGTTTCTTGCACACACTGGAGAATATGGGTCCTTCACCAGAACCAAACCTCACAGTGCTTTACTCACCACGCTTACCTGAGAACTTCAAGAAGTACGCAGCAAAGATTTCTGTTACAACAAGTTCAATACAGTATGAGAACGACGACGTAATGCGTCGCGTTTGGGGTGACGACTACAGCATCTGCTGCTGTGTATCTGCTACTCAGACTGGTAAGGAAATGCAGTTCTTCGGTGCGCGCGCTAACCTTGCAAAGTGTCTTACCTATGCTATCAGCGGTGGTGTTGACTCAAAGACACGTGAGCAGGTTGGACCAAAGTTGCGCCCATTCACTGGCGACGTTGTAACATACGAAGAGTTCATGCCTCTGTTCATGGATATGATGGATTGGTTGGCAGGTGTTTATGTAAACACTCTGAACCTTATCCACTATATGCACGATAAGTATTTCTATGAGGCAGCTGAGATGGCTCTTATCGACACAGACGTACGTCGTACATTCGCTACTGGTATAGCAGGCTTCAGCCACGTTGTTGACTCAATTTCTGCTATCAAATATGCAAAGGTTAACATCATTCGTGACGAAACAGGTTTCCCACTTGAGTTCAAGACCGAGGGTGACTTCCCCCGCTACGGAAACGATGATGACCGTGCTGACGATATAGCAGTATGGTTGCTGAAAACATTCATCAGCATGATTAAGAAGCACCACACTTATCGTAACTCAGAGCCAACAACATCAATTCTGACCATTACATCTAACGTTGTGTATGGTAAGTACACCAGCAACATGCCTGACGGACGTAAGGCTGGAACTCCTTTGGCTCCAGGTGCTAACCCATCATACGGCGCTGAAAAGAACGGATTGTTGGCATCGCTCAACTCTGTAGCAAAGATTCCATATAAGTATGCACTTGATGGTATCTCTAATACTCAGACCATTGCTCCTGATACTCTCGGACACAATGATGAAGAGCGTAAGAACACACTCGTAAACGTTCTTGACGGTTACTTCAGCAAGGGCGCTCACCACCTGAACGTTAACGTATTCGGTTTGGACAAACTGAAGGACGCTATGGAGCACCCAGAGAAGCCTGAGTACGCTAACTTCACTATTCGCGTCAGCGGTTACGCCGTTAAGTTCATCGACTTGACTCGCGAGCAGCAGGAAGACGTTATAGCACGTAGCGCACACGAGCGTCTATAATTTAGATTACTGAATATATTTTATCCGACCTTCCGGGCAAAACCGGTTGGCCGGATATTTTTAAGTTTTATGAAAGGAAAAATTCATTCTATAGAGAGTTTCGGTTCGGTTGATGGACCGGGTGTTCGCTTTATCATATTCATGCAGGGCTGTAAGATGCGCTGCGCATATTGCCATAACCCGGATTCATGGAAATGTGGCATTGGTGAAGAAAAGACCGCCGATGAGATATTAGACCAAGCCGAGCGTTATCGCTCTTATTGGGGTGAGAAAGGTGGCATCACGGTTAGTGGTGGCGAGGCTCTGTTGCAAATAGATTTCCTGATAGAACTTTTTGAGAAAGCTCATGAACGAGGCATAAACACCTGTCTGGATACGGCAGGACAGCCTTTCACGCATGATGAACCTTTCTTTTCAAAATTCAAGACTTTAATACAAAGTACTGATACAGTGCTTTTCGATGTTAAGCACATTGATGATGATGCCCACCGACAACTGACAGGACACACCAATAAGAACATATTAGAGTGTGTGCGCTTAATTGATGAAATGGGCGTGAAGACATGGATTCGCCACGTACTCGTGCCCGGTTACACTGATGATGAGAACGCACTGCATCGCCTACGTGCGTTTATTGACACTCTGAAGAATGTGGAAAGGGTAGAGGTGCTACCATATCACACGATGGGACGCTTCAAATATGAAAAACTCGGCATTGCTTACCGCCTTGAAGGGGTAGTGCCACCAAGCAAAGAGTGTATAGAAAAAGCACGAACTATTTTGGGCGCTTTATAACGCAGTGGTTTATAGGCGTGTAGCCAAAATATAAAAACATATAAACTTTATATGTAGTATTCGGCAGAATCAACAATGCCTGCCCTTAGGGCATATTTAGTAGCCTCATGGGCATTGTTAACTCCAAGTTTGCGGAATATATTTTTGCGATGTGTGTTTATGGTGTGAAAACTTGAGATACGTTTCGCAGAGATTTCTTTTGTGGTAAGTCCTAACGCAATGTCTTTAAGAATCTCTGTTTCTGTAGGTGTAAGCTTATGCTCGTCTTCATTGCTCTGTATTGGCACAAGCAACATTTCCATAGTGTGTTGGCATATATAGCGTATGCCACTAAGAGAACTTGATATGGCATCTTTTATCTCTGTCATTGACGACTCCTTAAATACCACACCGATTTTATTGCTCTCTATTGTTATGCGTTTTATAAAGTCAAGTTGCAAATCGGTGCTGAATATCAGCCAGTTTACCTGTGGATAACGCTGACTGATAATAAGCAAATCGTCAGCATCATTGAAGTCGAAAAGTGCATAATCGATAATAACCACGGCATCGTTGTCTTGTTTCAAAGCATACATGAGTTCTGTTTTGTCCTCAATATACTTATACGATGCGTGGTGATCGTCGTGGTCAATAAGGAACATCAGCCCTGCTCGGCTGATGTCCTGATTATCTGCTATATATATTTTTCTCATTTATATCGTTTGTCCCTTTTTATAAGGGGTATTCGCTAAACGCATACAGTACTGTGCTGAGATAGCGCTCGCCTGTGTCGGGCAGCAGCGTAACTATGCGTTTGCCTTTGTTTTCTGGGCGACGGGCAATAGTTACAGCACCGAAGGCTGCCGCACCAGAACTGATGCCCACAAGAATGCCATCTTGCTGTGCTATCTGGCGACCAGCAAGTATAGCGTCGTCATTCTCTATTCCAATTACCTCGTCTATTAAACTTGAATTGTATGTTTCGGGAACAAAGCCTGCGCCAATGCCTTGAATCTTGTGCGCTCCCCTCTGCCCGCCCTGCAAAACAGGCGATGATGCGGGTTCAACGGCTATAATCTTAATGTCTGGGTTCTGCTCTTTCAGATAGCGTGCGATACCAGAGATAGTTCCGCCTGTGCCTACACCGGCAACAAATATATCTATCTTGCCATCAGTATCGCGCCATATCTCAGGACCAGTTGTCTTGTAATGCTTTTCTGGGTTTGCTTTGTTAAAGAACTGTCCTAATATAACTGCTCCGGGAGTGCTTTCTTTTATTCTGTTGGCTTCAGCGATGGCTCCCTTCATTCCCTCTTTGCCAGGTGTAAGACGTACCTCTGCTCCGTATGCCTTTACCAAATTACGGCGTTCTATGCTCATGGTCTCAGGCATAGTAAGAATAAGGTGATAGCCTTTTACTGCTGATACAAGCGCAAGACCTACACCCATATTGCCACTTGTGGGCTCAATGATGGTTGCGCCTGGATTAAGCAGGCCTTTACGTTCAGCGTCTTCTATCATCTCCAATGCCGGGCGGTCCTTTACGCTACCGCCCGGATTAAAAAATTCTATTTTTGCAATGATTGGGGTGGTAAGCCCCATACTCTTAGAATACTTACCCAACTCCAAGAGTGGAGTATTGCCGATTAAGTCGGTAATCTTGTTATAAATTTTAGCCATAATATTTGCTTTTATTGATTAAACGATTATTTACTTGTTTTATTTTACGACATACGTTGATAATCTGTAATTTATGGTACATTTACACTGCATCGAGAGCCTGTTTCAGGTCATCGATAATATCATCTATGTGTTCAGTGCCAATGCTTAGACGTATGGTTGATTGCGTAATGTGTTGCTCTGCCAATTCCTCATCGGTTAGTTGTGAATGGGTGGTCGTTGCTGGATGAATGACAAGGCTCTTTACATCTGCGACATTTGCCAATAACGAGAAAATCTTCAGATGGTCTATAAATGCCCATGCCTCTTTCTGTCCTCCTTTTATTTCGAAAGTGAAAATGCTGCCAGCACCATTGGGGAATAATTGTTCGTATAAAGCATGGTCAGGGTGAGAGGGGAGTGATGGGTGACTTACGCTTGCCACTTTGGGGTGATGACTGAGAAAATCTACAACTTTCAACGCATTGTACACATGACGCTCTACACGAAGACTGAGTGTCTCAAGCCCCTGCAACAGAATCCATGCGTTAAATGGTGATATGACAGCACCTGTATCTCTTAATATCACGGCACGAATACGAGTTACGAAAGCTGCCGCACCTGCCACATCAGCGAATATTACGCCATGATAGCTTGGGTCTGGCTTTGCCAGTGTAGGATATTTGTCGGCGTTGGCTTTCCAGTTAAATTTACCGCCGTCAACTATTACACCTCCTAAACTTGAGCCATGTCCACCGATAAACTTAGTTACAGAATGAACAACCACATCGGCACCATGTTCAAACGTATTGTCAACAATTACAACCGTATTGTGTTTATGTGCAATCTCGGAAATCTTGTTAACGTTAGTTACTGATGAGTTAGGGTTGCCAAAAGTTTCTATTATAATAGCCTTTGTGTTAGCCTTAAAGGCATGTTCCACTTCGTCATAGTTATCAGGATTTACGATAGTAGCCTCAATGCCTTGAGTTGACAAAGTATGTTCTATCAGATTGAAAGTGCCACCATAAAGATTATTTGCTGCGATAATATCGTCACCTGCATTAGCGATATTTTGCAGGGCATAGCTTATAGCAGCCGCTCCGGAAGCGACAGCCAAACCTGCAACGCCACCTTCCAAAG
>CAZPNJ010000134.1:5311-5804 GCA_964587765.1 uncultured Prevotella sp. | reverse complement strand
CCTGCTTTAACGGCAGCCTTTATTTCAAACTGGTTGGCACCGTTGTTTTCGGTGGCTTTAGGTGATATGTATTCAAGGTGAGCGTCAAACTTAGAATCTTGCAGTGCACCAAGGGTAATTTTCATGTTCATGCCGGTAACGAGGCGCCCTACTTCTGTTTCGTCGATGTTGCCACGGAAGATAAGGTCGTTCATGTTGGCAACGGTGGCAATGGTTGTGCCGTCGTTAAAGGTGTTGCTGAGTATGACGGTGTTGCCCACTTTTACCGGAATGTCGAGTATGAGGCCCGTTATTGTAGAGCGAATAAGGGTGGAAGAAGCATCAGAGTTGCTCTTTGAAACACCGTCGCGCACCACTTCAAGATTGTCTTGTGCGGCTTTCATTTCTTCTCTTGACTGCTTGTATTGCTGGTTTATCTTGTCGTATTCGTCGGCAGAGACAAGTCCTTTGTCAAAGAGAGTCTTCTCACGCTCGTAGTCAACCTTTGCTTGTT
>CAZPNJ010000134.1:4636-5301 GCA_964587765.1 uncultured Prevotella sp. | reverse complement strand
TTTCGGCAAGGCGCACGCGCGACTGTGCTGACGACAGTTGTGTCATGTCGGGCACAACCTTTACCTTTGCGATGATTTCGCCAGTCTGAACCGTTTGTCCGGCTTCTTTGTATATTTCAGAGATGATGCCGCTAATCTGTGGCTTTATGTTGATTTCGTTGCGAGGTTCAATCTTGCCCGTAACAATGGTGGTTTTGCTAATATCCATCACCTTTGGCGTGAACTCGTTGTAAACTACTGGCTCGGGCTTGCTCTTTATGTAGAGAAAGACGAACGTAAGAATGAACACTAAGGCAATTAAGCCTGCGATAATGAATTTAGAATACTTCTTCATATTTTTATTGTTTTCTTTGCTTGTTTAGGGATTTTTATTCATCTCTCATTGCTTCTACCGGCTTTATGCTCATGGCACGGAGCGCTGGCGGCAGTCCGGCGAGCATACCAAGGGTACTGAGCATGACGGCGGCACCGATAGCAGTCCAGAAGCCTACTTGATAGTGGGTGGTGATGGTGCCGTCTTCGGCACTGCCCATTTCAAGCATCTGGAGTATCAGAACGGCAAAAAGAATGCCGCTCATGCCGGCGACGGCAGTAAGTATCAGGCTCTCGCTGAGAATTTGCGACAGGATGTTGCGTGGTGTGGCACCTATGGCACGACGAATGCC
>CAZPNJ010000134.1:0-4626 GCA_964587765.1 uncultured Prevotella sp. | reverse complement strand
GTTACCATCATAATGTTGCTGACGCCAATGGCGCCTGCCAACAGTGTGCCGATGCCGACAAGCCATATTAGGAAGTTTACGCCAGTGAAAAGATTGTCTAACATACTGAATACAGCCTCGGTATTAAAGACGCTTATGGCCTTCTCGTCGGTAGGGTCTAATTTGTGAGCGCGAGCTATGACGCTGCGTATCTGGTTGGTGACTTCGCTGACGGTGTAGCCAGGGCGCACGGTGCAACTGATGACGGCAACGGTATTGCCATAGTTATAGGTTTGCTGCATCAGGGTCATTGGTATTGTGACCTTTTGGTCGGCTCTGCCGCCAATGTTTATGTTTGACTCGCCATAGTCAACGCCCACCACGCGATAGAAGACAGAATCAACACGTATGAATTCGCCGGTGGGGTCACCTCCTTTAGGAAAGAGCTCTTTGTATATCTTCTTGCCGATGACGCACACCTTGCGACGCTGCAGCATGTCAACCTCGTTGAGGTAGCGGCCGTAGCGTATGGAGGGCTCCTGAATTTTTGCCTCGTCGGGCAATACACCGGAGCAAACGAAGACAGATTTGTTCTCGCCACGAACCACACTCTTGCCCCAGTCCATGAGGGCGGGCGTGATGACATCGAGCCCTGGCACATTCTCGCGCAGGCGGGTCATGTCGTCGGTGGTGAGATCCCATGAGCGTCCCTTGCGGAAACCAGCGTAAGGCTTGGTGGTGTTTTGTGCGAAGACGACAACCGAGTTAGTGGCAAAGCCCTCGAAGTTTTTGGCGAGCAGTTGTTTCAGACCTTTGCCGCCACCGATAAGCGCCACCAACATAAACACTCCCCAGAACACACCGAAGCCAGTAAGGAACGAACGGCTCTTGTTGCGTGTGAGCGTGTCGAGTATTTCTTTATATGTATCAAAGTCGAGTTTCATGTCGTGAGAAATTGTTTATTCGCTGTTGAGTGCTTCAATAGGACGTATCTTTGCGGCTTTGCGAGCCGGAATAAGTCCGGCAATGGTGCCGGCGATAATCATAACCAAAGTGGCCTCAATGCAGACGTCAATGCCAACGGTAGGGTCAACAAACATTGTGGCACTGAAGCCGCCGAAGTCGGTCTTAGTGTCGCCGATAGTAGCGTCCATATATTCGTTGGCGGCTATGCCGGCAATCATACCAATGTAGCCGAAGAAAGTTGTTATGATGACGCTCTCGGTGATGATTAGTCGGAGTATTGACCACGGCTTTGCGCCAATGGCCTTGCGTATGCCAAACTCGCGAGTGCGCTCCTTGACTGTGATGAGCATAATATTGCTGATGCCGACGATGCCGCTTAGCAATGTGAACAGACCAACTATCCACAGAGCGGTGCGGATAATTGACATGCCGTTGTTCATTTGCATGTTCTGTAGAAAGCGATTCCAAGTCCATACGGCTTTCTCGTCGTCAGGGGCAGCGTCGTGGGCAGTGTTGAGCATTGCCTTGTATTGGTCGTCGAAGTCTTCGTTTTCCTGCTCGGTGTTCAGCCCGTGAAAGGTGAAACTGATGTTGTCAATGGTGTTGTCTCGGTCGTAAATGGCTTTTATGGTTGAGAAAGGTGTGTAGCAGCTGTTGTCGCGCATACTTTCATCGGTCTTGTAAATGCCGACCACCTTAAAGGCGAGGTCGCCCACCTTTACGTATTTTCCAATGAGCGATTGGTGGTGCTTGGGCATTAGTTCCTTTGCACTGTTGTTGTCGATAACCAAAACCTTGCGCCGCTGGCTCATGTCGTCAGCGTTTATAAAGCGGCCATACAGGATTTCAATCTTGTTTATCTGCTGCTCGTTTGGAAAAACGCCGGAAAGACTTGACATGAAATAGTTTTCGCCATGACTGATGCTTTGTGAAGACGTGGTTACGGTGCCGCCGGCATCGATAACGTTGGCGGAAAATTCTCGCTTGGTGTTTTCAATGTCTTTAACGTCGAGTTCGATTCTGCGGCCAACATTGTAGCCCTTATATGCTTTTGAAGTAATGTTGCCGCCGGCGAGCATTGAGTTTTTGAGAACTCCTGATGAATTCTTTTCTATGGCGTGAATTAGTCCATTGCCAGAGCCGAGCAGGAATATAAGCATAAAAATGCCCCATGCCACGGCAAAGCCCGTGAGGGCGGTGCGCAACTTGTTATGGCGAATGGTGGAGAATATTTCTTCAAGAATGTCGAGCATCTATTATTATATAATAAGGTGTAAGTAGAATTACTTCATAATCGTTTGGGTGCCAAACTGGCTTGCGTCGTGGTTGATGTTGTTTTCAATCTGCCCGATTATGCCGTCCTTGATGTGAACAATCTTGTTTGTGCTGTTGGCAACGCCGCTTTCGTGAGTGACCACAATAATGGTTATGTGCTCGTCGCGATTGAGTTGTGCCAACAACTGCATTACCTCAAGTGATGTTTTCGAGTCGAGGGCACCGGTTGGCTCGTCGGCAAGAATAATTTGTGGGTGGGTAATAAGTGCGCGAGCTATTGCTACACGCTGTTTTTGTCCGCCAGACATTTCGTTGGGGTAGTGTTCGGCCCAGTCTTTCAGCCCTAACTTGTCAAGATATTCCATAGCCAACTTATGGCGCTTCTTGCGGCTTACTCCCTGATAGAGTAGGGGCAATTCAACGTTTTCAACGGCGGTCTTGAAACTGATAAGATTAAATGATTGGAAAATAAAGCCAATCATTCTGTTGCGATACTCGGCGGTCTTGCTTTCGCTGAGGCCCTTTATAAGAGTGCCGGCAAGACGGTACTCGCCAGAATCGTAGTTGTCAAGAATGCCCAAAATATTTAACAACGTAGATTTGCCGGAACCGCTGGCTCCCATAATGGAAACAAACTCTCCCTCGTTAATGCTTAGGTCAATGCCTTTCAAAACATGCAAAGGCTGCGCCCCCTGATATGTTTTGTTAATGTCTTTTAGTTCTATGATGCCCATAAAACGTTAATCTCTCTTGTTATAATTAAAAATCGGAGCAAAGATATTACTTTATTTCCAATTTATATCATCACTTTTGTCAAATCTTGCGTAAAAGCAGTAAAAAAAGTGCAATTTTTCAAGAAAAAACTTGTGCGGTTATAAATTAATGCTTATATTCGTACCCAAGAAGCAAACCTAAAGAATAATTGATGATAACAGAAGATTTCCTTGCTTATATGCAGTTCGAAAGAAATCGCTCGAAACGAACGGTGAAAGAATATAGGGAATATTTGGAGGCATTTGAGAAGTTCTTTAAAGGTTTGGAAGGCGATCTCACATGGCAAACCGTTGATTCGGATGTTATACGCGACTGGATGGAAGATATGATGGACCGAGGTGTCAAGGCAAGTTCTGTTGGCACTCGATTGAGCGCCATTCGTAGCTTTTACCGATTTGCACTATCAAGGAATCTGGTGGAAAGAGACCCCGCCCATGCGATAATGGGCCCTAAGAAAGAAAAGTCTCTGCCGCAGTTCCTGAGAGAAAGCGAAATGAACAGACTGCTCGATGACTATGAGTGGGGAGACGGATATGAAGACGTTCGCGCGCGTACAATCATTGTAACATTCTATGAAACGGGAATACGCTTGGCAGAATTGGTTGGACTTGACGACTGTAGTATCGACTTCGGTCAACGACAATTAAAGGTTATTGGAAAAAGAAACAAGGAAAGGATAATACCTTTCGGCATTGAACTGGGCGAAACATTAAAGAAATATATGACACTGAGGAAACAGGCCATAACCGCCCAAAGTGAAGCGCTGTTTCAAGATGAACAGGGCGAGCGCATGAAAGCCGACAAAGTGAGAAAGATTGTGCAAAAGCACTTGAGAAAGGTTTGTACATTGAAAAAATGTTCGCCCCACGTGCTAAGACACACGTTTGCCACGGCAATGCTAAACCACGATGCTGATTTGGAAAGCGTACGCCGACTGTTAGGACATGAAAGTGTCGCTACGACTGAGATTTATACACACACCACGTTTGAACAACTCAGGCAAGTGTATGCGAAAGCTCATCCGAGAAGCGACAATTAGAATAAATTCACTAACCTTTAAAAACGGAGGTAAATATGGAAATTAAAATTCAGTCGATACATTTCGACGCTACTGAGAAACTTGAAGAATTCATTGAGAAAAAAACAACTAAACTACAAAAGACATTTGAAGATATTCAGAAGGTGGACGTACAGCTGAAGGTCGTAAAACCAGCCACAGCATTAAATAAAGAAACAGCAATAACGGTTACGGTTCCTGGCAACCAGATTCACGTGGAAAAGACGTGCGATACCTTTGAAGAAGGTGTTGACCAGTGTGTTGACGCACTGAAGGTGCAACTTACCAAGCACAAAGAAAAACTTCGCAAACATTAATATATAATAAGGTGCGGCTCGACGAAAGTCGGGCCGCTTTTGACTCTAAAATGAATAAAAAACAAAAAAAATAAGATTTTTCTGCCAAAAGTTTTGGCGGTTGGAAAATAATGTCTATCTTTGCAGCCGTTTTACAACACGTCCTAAATACGACGCCTAACGGCCGTAAGGATTTGCCTCTTTAGCTCAGTTGGCCAGAGCACTTGATTTGTAATCTCGGGGTCGTTGGTTCGAATCCGACAAGAGGCTCAAGAAAAT
>CAZPNJ010000133.1:0-5821 GCA_964587765.1 uncultured Prevotella sp. | reverse complement strand
AACAAACAAAACTTAGTCAAATTATTAAAGAAGAAAAATTATGCCAAGATCAGTAAATCATGTTGCTTCTAAAGCAAAGAGAACTAAGATACTGAAGCAGACTAAGGGCTACTTCGGTGCAAGAAAGAATGTATGGACTGTCGCAAAGAATACTTATGAGAAAGGTTTAACTTACGCTTATCGCGACCGTCGTAACAAGAAGCGCACATTCCGTGCTCTTTGGATTCAGCGTATCAACGCTGCTGCTCGCCTCTACGAAATGAGCTACAGCACACTTATGGGCGCACTGCACAAGGCAGGTATCGAGATTAACCGCAAGGTGCTCGCTGACCTCGCAGTTAACAACCCTGACGCTTTCAAGGCTATCGTTGAGAAAGTAAAATAACCCATCAATTTAGGTTATTCAATCCCGTAAAGGGATACACAATAAAAAGTTGCATCACATCAGTGGTGCAACTTTTTTTATAGAAAAGATATATGTTGTGTGCGAAAAAAAAAGTTTCTTGTTTATAAAAAATGGGTCTATTCTATATACCAATTGTGTTGTTTATAAACTATAATTATGAAATGTGGATTAGTTTTCCTATCTTTGCACATATTGGGAATATAAGTATAGCAACATGATAGTATTCATTGATACAGAGGTAAGTCCGCAAAGTCAAAAGGTAGCAGATTTTGGGGCAGTAAGAGAAGACGGAGCAGTGCTGCACTCTCATTCTAAAGCCGATTTTCAATCCTTTGTGTCAACATGTGATATGGTTTGTGGGCATAATATTATTAACCACGACTTGAAATATTTTATATTAAGCAACAATCCAATAATCATTGATACTCTATTTCTTTCTCCGCTGTTATTTCCCAAACGTCCATATCACCATTTAGTAAAGGACGACAAATTACAGATTGACGAACTGAATAATCCTGTAAATGATTCCATGAAGGCTCGCGACCTGCTTAACGATGAGGTCGCTGCTTGGCATCAATTAACACCAGATATACAGGAGTTATTCTATCAGCTACTAAATGACAAACAAGAATTTGCTGGCTTTTTCAAATACATTAATTATTCACCATCAATTCAACAGTCTTTGATAGGCAGACTGTTAAGAGTAAAGCCAGATTGGTCACGATTGATTTTAAGGGAGTTCAGTGGCAAAGTGTGTAGTCATGCAGACTTTGAAATGATTGCACGTCAATATCCTATTGAACTTGCTTATTGTCTATCAGTGATTGGCGCAGATGATGTTTTCTCCATCACTCCTGCATGGGTAACAATAAACTATCCACATGTTGCTAATGTAATGAATTTGTTGTGCAATACTTCATGTGGTGAATGTGAATATTGTAGTCAGCGTCTTGATGCCCATAGTGGGCTTAAAGAATTTTTTGGTTATAATGAATTCCGCACATTCGATGGTGTGCCTATGCAACAACAAGCCGTTGAGTCGGCGATACGAGGAGAATCGTTGCTTACAATATTCCCTACAGGTGGTTGTAAGAGTCTCACTATTCAATTGCCTGCATTGATGGCAGGACGAAATACACATGGATTAACAGTCGTGATTTCGCCGTTGCAGTCACTAATGAAAGACCAAGTCGATAATCTTGCAGCACGTGGTATCAGTGATGTTGTTACTATCAATGGACTACTTAACCCAATAGAACGCTCTGTGGCTGTAAAGCAGGTGGCAGATGGTACTGCAAATTTGCTTTATATCGCTCCCGAAATGTTGCGCAGCAAGACCATTGAGCGATTATTACTTGGAAGAAATGTTGTACGATTTGTAATTGATGAGGCACATTGCTTTTCTGCATGGGGACATGATTTCCGAGTTGATTACCTTTATATTGCTGACTTCATTCGTCAATTACAAGAAAAGAAACAACTGAGTAAGCCCATAGCCGTCTCATGTTTTACTGCGACTGCCAAACAGAAAGTAATTAGTGACATCTGTGACTACTTTCGCCAAAAGTTAGGATTAGAGTTAAATGTTTTTGCTGCTAATGCAGAAAGAAAGAATCTGCGTTATTCTGTACTCCATGCTGATACAGACGAGGAGAAATACAATCTGTTACGTTCATTGATACTTGGACACGATTGCCCTTCTATCGTATATGTGGCACGTACTCGCCGAACCTATCAATTAGCAGAGCATTTGGTTCGTGACGGTATACGTGCACTCCCTTTCAACGGCAAAATGGAAGCAGCAGATAAAGTTAAGAACCAAAATGCCTTTATGAGTGGTGAAGCGCAGGTTATCGTGGCAACATCGGCTTTTGGTATGGGCGTGGACAAGAAAGATGTTGGCTTGGTTGTTCACTATGATATTAGCGACTCGTTAGAGAATTATGTGCAGGAGGCTGGTCGTGCAGGTAGAGACCCGCATATGCAAGCAGAATGTTTTGTGCTTTATGCTGATAGTGACCTTGACAAACATTTTATTCTTTTAAATCAAACAAAACTCAGTATTAGCGAGATTCAGCATGTATGGAAAGCTATCAAAGACCTGACGGCCAAGCGTGACCATGCAAGTTGTTCGCCTTTGGACATTGCTCGGCAGGCAGGATGGGGCGATGAAGTGGACGATGTAGAAACACGAGTTAAAGCTGCTGTCGCTGCTTTGGAGAATGCAGGATTTATACACCGAGGTAGCAATTCTCCCCATGTCTTTGCTACAGGTATATCTGTTAAGAACATGGACGAGGCTCGAAAAAGGTTGACCGTTTCACCACTGTTTGATGAAAAGTCGCGAGAGGAGGCTGCCCGTATTATCAAGTCGCTTATCAGTGCCCGTGCCACGGCTGGAGGTTGTGGGGCAGAGGCAGAAAGTAGAGTGGATTATCTGGCAGATATTCTTGGTATGAACAAAGCGACTGTTATCAGGAATGTCAACTTGATGCGTCAGGAAGGGCTGTTGGCTGACAGTCGTGATATGCAGGCATGGATTTCCAAAAGTACATCTGTGCGCAATTTGGATATATTATTGAAGTTAGAGCAATTCCTTTTGCAGCGATTTGGAAAAGAATCATTTAAAATTAGCTACAAAGAATTAAATGAAGATGCTCACAAGTCAGGGCTTGCATATTCAAATGTCAAGCGTCTTAGAATGTTACTTCATTTCCTGTCACTGAAGAATTATATCCACAAACAGGAGCATGGTCTAATTGGAAGTGTCAGTGTTCGTTTACAGTCCTCAAAAGAAGTTACGAAACTTCGCTTCGAACGACGTATGGATATATGCCGTTTTATTATTGATACGCTAAATACCAAACGTGATGCCAGTAAAGATGTGACGTTGGTTAATTTTTCTATAATAGAACTTCTTCAACAATTTATTGCCAGCCATCAGAATATGATGTTTTCAAAGCAGGAAGCACCTTCGGTGGCAGACATTGAGGAGGCTTTACTCTATCTGACGAAAACGGAACTCATGAAAATAGAGGGAGGCTTTATTGTAATTTACAATACTATGCAGATAGGACGTATAGCAGACCGTCGCACGCGATATGGTAAGGAACAATATCGGCTTTTAGACGAATTCTATAAGCAACGCATACGTCAGATTCATATAGTTGGAGAATACGCCAATTTGATGGTGCGCGATTACAATGCTGCATTGCGATTTGTGAATGATTACTTCACTATGGACTTCCGTAAGTTTGTCAATCATTATTTTAAGGAAGAACGTCGTGCTCAAATCGATCAAAATATAACACCTGCAAAATATAAAAAACTCTTTGGCGAATTGTCTGACCGACAGCGTGAGATTATTGACGATAAACAATCTAAATATATAGTGGTTGCAGCAGGTCCTGGAAGTGGTAAAACTAAAGTGTTGGTGCATAAACTTGCTTCACTCCTTTTATTGGAAGATGTTAAGCATGAGCAGTTGTTGATGCTGACATTCTCAAGGGCAGCAGCTACAGAGTTCAAAAAACGACTCATTGATTTGGTCGGAAATGCTGCACATTTTGTTGAAATTAAAACTTTTCACTCTTATAGTTTTGATCTTGTTGGCAAACAGGGTAGCCTTGACGAAGCTAAAGATGTAGTGCGCCATGCGGCGGAGATGATTGAACAGGGTGAGGTTGAACCATCAAAGATAGCCAAAAGCGTATTGGTCATTGACGAAGCGCAAGATATGGGCGCTGATGATTTTCGATTGGTACAAGCTCTTATGCAACAAAACGAAGAAATGCGAGTAATTGCAGTTGGCGATGATGATCAGAACATTTATGCTTTTCGAGGTTCTGACTCAAGATATATGCAACAACTTGCTAATCAAGAAGATGCAAAGTTGTATGAAATGACCGACAATTATCGTTCATCAAAAGCTATAGTCAATTGTGCAAATCGCTTTGTAACACGTATCTCTGGTAGAATGAAACAAACGCCTATACGGTCGGCTATAGATGAAAATGGTATCGTAAAGAACCTACATTCGCTGTTTGATGCAGAGATAGATGTTAAGGGAAGCACAGCGTTCCTCACTCGAACCAATGAAGAGACCATGCAGGTTGCTAATGAATTGAAGCAACGTGGAATTCATGCAACAATTGCCCAATCAACAGACGGCTTCCGATTTGGTAATCTGGCAGAAGTACGCTATTTCTTAAAGCACATAGGTGGAAAAGAAGACATCTCAATATCACGCGAGAAATGGGAGTATGCCAAGATGTGTACGCTTTCTGCCTATGCTACAAGCACTTGTCTAAGCGTTATGCAGCACTTCTTTGCAGACTTTGAGGCAACGCATAAGGTCTATTACCATAGTGATTTGCGTGAATATATTTTTGAATCGGACATAGAGGATTTTATTGCTGCTGACGACCAATCTGTATTTGTTTGCACTGTACACAAGGCTAAGGGGCGCGAGTTTGATACAGTCTATCTATTATCACCCATACCTGATGGAAGAGACTTAAATGATATGCGTGCATATTATGTTGGGCTCACTCGTGCCAAACGAAACCTTTATCTTGTCACCAATCCTCCGACTTTATCTTCGTCTATCTCAATAGCATTAAGTATGCGCGATGTATGGCTTGACTTCTTCAAAAATCGTAAGGATATTGTGCTTCGCCTAAGAAGTGGTGATATTCTGTTTTATAAAGACGGCTATTTACAAAACGAACAATCCATAAATGTAGCGGCATTGTCCGCTTCTGGAAAAGAAAAAGTGAAAACGTGGACTGATAAGGGTTATATTGTATCCAGTGCTCATGTTAGTTTTACTTTAGCATGGCGTCCAATAAACTCGGAAACAGAATATGCGGTGTGTTTAGCAAATATTGTTTTGGCAAAAAATATGTAACGACTTGTTTTCTGCTTATTTAATGCTTAGGCGAGGTTAAGGCATGCCAGATGTGTTGCCTTGCGTCAGGACTAATTTTTTCTATTTGTTTGTATAGGTCAGCAATGGCTGTGCGATTGGTTTCCTTGTCGTAAGGGCAGAGTTTTCGTTGCTTTTCGTAAGCGTGTGCTTCGGCTAAGGCTTTTAGGTCGTCCTCGTGTTCAAGGCAAAGGGGGCGAATCAGCGTCAGTGGCATTTTGTCCATAGGTTGCTTTGCGAGCATAGACGAGAAGTGCCCGTTGAACGTTAGGTTCATCAGTGCGGTGTGTATTATGTCGTCTTGGTGATGCCCTAAAGCTATTTTGTTGAAGTTGTTTTCCTGTGCGAACTGGAATAGCTGTTTACGTCTGTTCCATGAACATAGAAAACATGGCGATGAGCGGTGGTCGGTTGTGGCGTCAAAGCTTGTTGTCACCACGTGTAGCTTTACCCCGTGCTTCTCGCAAAAACTCATTAAGTATTCCGCA
>CAZPNJ010000132.1:4183-5978 GCA_964587765.1 uncultured Prevotella sp. | reverse complement strand
CTTGCACTAAAGGATTTTATCGGAAAATAAAAACTTAAATATATGAAAATCAAAGTATGTGGCATGCGCGATGCCGAGAACATTCGCGAGGTTTCTCTCCTTGGAGTTGACATGATAGGACTTGTTTTCTACGACAAAAGTCCACGCTTTGTCAGCATGATTAACTCAGTGGCAGGCACTATACCCGACTATAGTCAGGAGCGTCTAAACAGAATTAAGAACGGTGAAAGCCAAGCTGCAAACGAAAAGCGTGCTGTTAAGCGCGTGGGAGTATTTGTTGATGAAATGCCACAGAGCATTATCACCCGCGTTTACAACTACGACATTGACTACATACAGATGCACGGCTCAGAGGGTATAATCGAAATTGATAACCTGCGCGCCACAATTGACCCAGATATTCATAAAGACATTAAGTTCATTAAAACCATAAGCATCAGCAAGGCTGAGGACCTTGAAAAGTGCAAGGAATATGAAGGTCATGCCGACCTGCTGCTGTTTGACACCAAGTGCGACGAACACGGCGGCAGCGGCGAGCAGTTTGACTGGAACATTCTAAAGGCTTATGACGGTAAGACGCCTTTCATTCTAAGCGGTGGCATTGGTCCTGACGACGTAGAGCGCATTAAGGCATTTAACCACCCTATGCTGTACGGCATTGACGTAAACAGTAAGTTTGAAACAGAGCCTGCAATGAAAGACGTAAATATGTTGAAGTCGTTTATTGACAAGCTAAAGAACTAAATATCATGGAGCACCCACTTGCGCATCAGTAAGTGGGACCTCCCCTATACATATATATATTTAAGAGAGACTTTTTAATTAGACAAGCTTATGAATAAGATAAACAATCTATTCCAAAAGAATAGAGACAGAAAGTTATTATCTCTTTATTTCTGTGCAGGTTGCCCAGAATTAGAGATGACAGGCGACGTAATTCTGGCTATGCAACGCCACGGTATCGACATGATTGAGGTGGGCATACCATTCTCCGACCCATTAGCCGACGGCCCTGTAATACAAGCTGCGGGAACTATTGCGCTGAAGAACGGCATGACGTTGAAGAAACTATTCAGCCAGTTGAAAGCCATAAAGGACCAAGTAGAGATTCCGCTCGTAATGATGGGCTACCTCAATGTTATAATGCACTACGGCATTGAGGATTTTTGTAAGAGTTGTGTAGAGTGTGGTGCCTCAGGCGCTATAATCCCTGACCTACCCTTTCGCGACTATATGGAAACGGTAAAACCTATTTTCGACCGTTACGACTTGCGCCTTATAATGATGATTACACCCGAAACAAGCGAAGAGCGCATACGATTCATTGACGATAACACAGACGGCTTCATATACATGGTGTCATCGGCGAGCATAACCGGCGCACAGAATAGCTTTGGCGATAAGAAACTTGAGTATTTCCACCGTATCAATTCAATGAATCTGCGCAACCCACGCATGATTGGTTTCGGCATTAGCAACAAGCAAACGCTTGAGTCTGCCCAACAAAATGCCGCAGGAGCAATAATCGGTTCTAAATTCGTAACCCTTCTTAACGAGACAAAAGACGCTGACAAAGCGCTATCACAACTTTTTAATGCACTGAAACAATGAACAACAATAATTTTTTCGTAGATAAAGACGGGTACTTCGGCGAATACGGCGGAGCTTACATTCCCGAAATACTTCATAAATGTGTTACTGAACTACAGGAAGCATACGCACCTATAATTGAGAGCAAAGAGTTTCAAGACGAATACAACGCCCTGCTCAAAGACTATGTAGGCCGACCATCACC
>CAZPNJ010000132.1:0-4173 GCA_964587765.1 uncultured Prevotella sp. | reverse complement strand
TTACGCTAAGCGCATGAGCCAGAAATATGGTTGTCAACTTTACCTGAAACGTGAAGACCTTAACCATACCGGCGCACATAAGATAAACAATACTATAGGTCAAATTCTGCTTGCACGAAAAATGGGCAAGACTCGCATTATTGCTGAAACCGGTGCCGGTCAGCACGGTGTAGCTACTGCTACCGTCTGCGCATTGTTTGACATGCAGTGCGAGGTGTTTATGGGCAAAACCGACGTAGAGCGTCAGCACACCAACGTGGAGCGCATGAAGATGCTCGGTGCAAAGATACACCCCGTAACCACTGGCAACATGACACTCTCTGATGCATGTTCAGAGGCTATACGCGACTGGTGCTGCCACCCCGAAGACACTTACTATTTGGTAGGCTCTACGATGGGGCCACACCCCTATCCAGATATTGTGGCAAAGTTGCAGAGTGTTATCTCAAAGGAAATAAAATGGCAGCTAAAAGAGAAGATAGGTCGCGACTATCCTGATTATCTTGTGGCGTGTGTTGGTGGCGGAAGCAACGCCGCAGGCACAATCTTTAACTATATAAACGACGAACGTGTGAAGATATACCTTGCCGAGGCTGGCGGTCACGGCATTGACACTGACCACACCGCTGCAACCATGCACTGCGGCACGCTTGGCATTGTTCACGGTTCAAAGACACTGGTCATGCAGACCGACGACGGTCAAATAAAGGAAGCGTTCACTATTTCTGCCGGCCTTGACTATCCAGGCATAGGTCCAATGCACGCCAATCTGGCTAAGCAAGGGCGTACAAACATTATCGCCATCAACGACGAAGAGGCTATCTATGGTGGCTACGAGCTTACACGCCTTGAGGGAATAGTGCCCGCAATAGAAAGTGCTCATGCCATAGCCGCTCTGTCAAAGATAAAGTTCAAACCAACTGACGTGGTTGTTTTGACCGTTAGCGGTCGTGGCGACAAAGATGTTGAAACGTATTTAAGAAACAAGCACATGGCTAAGGAATATAGTTTCTAAACTATCCGAATATAGTTTTCAAACAACACCATAAACACTCACTTAACACACAAACAAATGAACTATACAACACAAACACGCACCATACTTGCCGACCTTTACACACCCGTAGGCATCTATATGCGACTCAGAGATATTTATCCGCAAAGCGCCCTTTTAGAAAGTTCAGACTATCACGGCAACGAAAACAGCCGCTCGTTTATCGGCATCAATCCCATAGGGCATGTATCAGTAAGTCACGGCATTGGTGAATGTAAGTTTCCCGATGGTACTGTTGAGTACTTCACCATTACTGATGAAATGCCTGTGGAAAAGGTGATAAGTCACTTCATATCCGGCATAAACATCACGGGCGACGGCAGCGAATATTGTGGGCTTTATGGTTACTGTTCGTTCAATGCCGTAAGATATTTCGAGCATATCGACGTTAAGGACGTACGCCAAGCGAGCAACGACGCACCAGACATAATGTACCTGTTCTTCCAAGACGTAATAGTGTTTGACCATTTCAACAACACGCTTAAAATAGTTACCATTGGCGAAAGCACAGTTATTGATGAGATAGAGCGCAACTTAAACCGTACGGACATAAAGCCTTATGATTTCAAACCCGTAGGCGAGGTTAGCAGTACGCTTACCGATGAACAGCATAAGCGCAACATAAGGCAGTGCATTGACCACTGTCTGCGAGGCGATGTATTTCAAATAGTGGTTTCGCGCCGCTTCGTTCAGCGATATGAGGGCGACGACTTCAAACTATATCGCGCACTGCGCAGCATAAATCCCTCGCCCTATTTGTTTTACTTCGACTTTGGCGGCTTTCGCATTTTCGGCTCATCGCCCGAAACTCACTGCCGCATACAGGACGATAAGGCTTACATTGACCCGATAGCAGGCACAACTAAGCGCACAGGAAACCAAGAGCAAGACATGAAAAACGCTGAGTTTCTGCGCAACGATGCTAAGGAAAACGCCGAACATGTAATGCTGGTTGACTTGGCTCGCAACGACTTATCGCGCAATTGTCACGACGTGCACATTGACTTTTTCAAAGACATGCAATTCTACAGCCACGTCATACATTTAGTAAGTCGCGTAAGTGGCACGCTCAATTCCGATGCAGACCACATTAAAGCCTTCGTTGATACTTTTCCAGCAGGTACGCTTTCGGGTGCGCCAAAGGTCAGAGCCATGCAGATTATCAGCCAACTCGAGCCACACTGTCGAGGGGCTTATGGCGGTTGCATAGGCTTTATAGGACTTAATGGCAACCTAAACCAAGCCATTGTCATACGCACATTTATCAGTCGCAACGGCGAACTGTGGTTTCAGGCTGGCTCTGGCGTTGTGGCTAAAAGCAACGACCAGTATGAACTTGAAGAATGTAATAATAAACTTGGCGCACTTACCAAAGCCATAAATATAGCAGCAAAACTATGAAGACAGTTATAATAGACAACTACGACTCGTTTACCTACAACCTTGCTCACCTGGTGCGTGAACTTGGTACCGACGTAACCGTTATGCGCAACGATAAATTTCAACTTGCAGACCTTCGCCCGTTTGACAACATTATACTTAGCCCAGGGCCAGGCATACCGTCTGAGGCAGGACTGCTCCTTGACGTAATAAAAACCTACGCCGCAGAGAAACCCATGTTGGGCGTATGCTTAGGACATCAAGCCATTGGCGAAGTGTTTGGCGCAAAGCTTAAGAATCTATCAGAAGTGTTTCATGGTGTTGCCACCGAGGGCAATCAATTGGGCAACGACCCCATATTCAACACTTTGCCCAGCCGAATAACTATGGGCAGATACCATAGCTGGGTGGTTGACACTGAGCATCTACCCTCTTGCCTTGAGGTAACGGCAACGTCTGACGAGGGGCTGATAATGGGCTTGCGTCACAAACAATACGAAGTACACGGCATACAGTTTCACCCCGAAAGCGTATTAACACCGCAAGGAAAAACCATTGTTGCCAACTGGTTAAGCCTGACAAAATAAAAAACATCGCCGTTTCTATAATAAACCAAAAGGCGAAGCGTTATGATAGTAAACAGACACGTTTTCTGTTGAGAGTTAAAAAGATACAGATATGTTCTAAAAAACTTGCCTATGAAGTATTTTACTCATTCTATTGAAGTGAATCCATCAGAAGCAACGCTTCGTTTAATCAGACAAATCGCCTACACCTATCGCGTTATTCGCATTAACGGTAAGGCAGAGGCTTTCTGTCTGAACTAAGTTTTTAACCCTTTAATCACCCCACACATAACGAAACAAACAAAACCCAATACTATACTTTTACATAATAACCGTGCTGATGAATACAATAGTTTCCCCATCGCTGCTGGCAGCCGACTTTATACACCTTGACCGTGATATAAACATGATTAACGACAGTCAGGCAGAGTGGCTTCACATGGACATAATGGACGGTACTTTCGTGCCTAATATTTCTTTTGGCTTTCCCGTACTGAACGCCGTTGGCAAGGTGTGCAAAAAATCGCTTGACGTTCACTACATGATAGAACACCCCGAACGCTACATAGAACAAACGGCTAAGGCTGGCGCAAAGATAATGACCGTTCATCAAGAGGCATGCACACATCTGCATCGCATTATATCACAAATACATGATTATGGCATGAAGGCTGGCGTGGCGCTTAACCCATCAACCCCTATCGGCACGCTTGAAGACGTGATTAAAGACCTTGACCTTGTGCTTGTGATGAGCGTAAACCCAGGTTTCGGTGGACAAAAGTTTATTGAAAACACCATTGACAAAGTTTCTCGCCTAAAGCAGATGATTACCACCACTGGCTCAAACGCACTGATTGAAGTTGACGGCGGCGTTAATGCAGAAACAGCTCCGCGACTTGTGGCTGCGGGTGTAAACGTTTTAGTGAGTGGCAGCTATGTGTTTAAGGCAGCCGACCCCAAAGCAACCATTCAACAGTTGGCAGCGCTTTAGACACTGATACCCATTAGTTTACAACACGGTAACGATAAAACAAAAACGCTTATGGTTCATAATCTTATGCCATAAGCGTTTTTTTATTTCAGTCTTCCAATAGCTTTTCAGCCAAGCCCCGACAAGCATCTTCTATTAAATCAAGTGCCAGTTCAAAGGCTTCTGCCCCACCGTAATAAGGG
>CAZPNJ010000131.1:0-5983 GCA_964587765.1 uncultured Prevotella sp. | reverse complement strand
AAAGGAGGCTGGTTTAACCGCCACAACCTGCCCACAATACCTGAAAAACTAAGCATAGCCCGTATGCTCATAGATCATTGGCTTGAGCAATTCAAGTGATAGATATACAAATCTGCGCAGTATGAATATTTAGAACACTGACTCTACAACTTTTCTTACATTCTCACCCTTACCCATAGTATAGAAATGTATCGCTGGCACATCGTGCGCAAGCAAATCCTTACACTGGGCGATGCACCACTCTGAACCAATATCGTAAACATGAGCAGCATTGGCAGAGTTTTCAAGCTCATGAGTAAGCGTTTCGGGCAAATCTATGTGGAACGTGCGTGGAAGAGTTGCCATTTGTTTAAGCGTCGAAATAGGTTTTAGGCCCGGAATTATCGGCACGGATATACCTTCTTTACGACACATATCACGAAAGGCATAGAACCGCTCGTTGTCGAAAAACATTTGCGTGACAATGTAGTCGGCGCCAGCCTCAACCTTCTGTTTCAAGTAATGAATGTCTTGTTGCAGGTTTGCCGCCTCATAGTGCTTCTCAGGATAGGCAGCCACACCCACGCAGAAGTCAGTGCTAATGCCGTTCTTCACGTTCGGGTCAAGGTACTTTCCGTGATTTAGGTCAGCTATCATACCCACCAGTTCGCTGGAGTGAGCAAAGCCATCACGCTCTGGCACAAAGTTTTTCTGCCCCACCATAGCGTCACCTCGCAGCGCCACCACATTATTTATACCGAGAAAGTTAAGGTCAAGCAGTTCACTCTCTATCTTCATCTTCGACGCACCGCCGCAAATGACGTGCGGCACTATCTCCACATTGAAGCGCTGCATAATCGTAGCCACTATGGCTATGGTGCTGGGACGGCGTGCCAGCGTATGTTTAGTATAAGCACCGTCGGCACCGAGTATGAACTGTTCCTCGTCGCGATGACACGTCACATTGAGAAACGGCGGATTATATTGCATCAGTTGTTCTATACTGCTAAGCAGTCCACTGGCATCAGTACCCTTTACGGGTGGCACCAACTCAAACGATGCAAACGGTCGTTTGCTATTCTTCAAGATGTCGATTACCTTCTTCATATTGTTAGGTTTTTTATTACTATGTATTAATATTATTACATTAAAACTCTACAGATTGTCTGCCAGAAACTGGCGACCGCACTCCTCGCTTACGTTCATTCGGCGAATGTAATCGAGGAACTGCTCTTCGCTGATTTTACCCACCGAGAAATAATGAGCATCGGGGTGAGCTATCAACATGCCGCAAATAGTGGTAGAAGGATATATGCTGCAATTGGCGGTGAGGGTCAAACCCAACTTCTGCTCAGCCTGCAACTCATTGACAACCACCTTTTTCAGTTGGTGGTCGGGACATGCCGCATAGCCAAATGCAGGTCGAATGGCGTTGACACTGCCCAACGCCCTATGCTGAATCCACTCGGCGGCAGCCTCAGCCACACGAGCCCTTACGGCATAACGCATCAGTTTTTGATAAACATCACTTATGTTGTCTTTCTGCAAATCGTGAACCGTCACACAGAGCAGCCCCATTGGCGCAGTCGTATCAGTTGGCAGAAAATCGGCAAGGCACTCGTATCTGCCACGCTGACTGCGCAGCATGGGCAGACGCAAGCCGCTGCTGAGCACTATGTCGTTGCCCTCACGATGGGCGGCATACATCTTTAATATGGTCTTTAACGACAGCGACGAGTCAGTCATCATCTGGCGCAGCGTATTCTTGGCATCGCATACCAATCGGTCAGCTTCATCACCCTCGCCATTGGCTATGGCTGCTTGGCTGCCAGAAGCATGTAATCCCCAGAAATAAAGCAGCATATTCCAATTTATGAGTGGCACCACATCGGCTATGGTCGGGTGCGCATAGTTAGCCTCTGCCACATCAGCCATAGTTGACAATCCACTCATATCGTAAACAGGAGCACAGGCATTGGCCTTTTGATAGTCATCAATCACGATACGCCTACTCTCGTACACCTCTCTTACATGTTGCTGATGGCGCAGGTTGTCAGCAATGGTTTTCTTAGGATATGCCAGATACTTCTTAGCCAAAACCGAAGTGGCTGAAGCATCGCTGCCATAAAATACGCCACCGCTGTAGAGCGGAGCCAGTTTCACGGCTGTATGAACATCTGACGTGGTAGCGCCGCCAACGAATATTGGCACGGTCATGCCCTTACACTCAAACAGCTGGCAAAGTTTTTCCATCTCCTTTAGCGAAGGCGTAATCAAGCCACTAACACCGACAAGCAGCGGCTGCCAGCGCATGGTAGCTTCAAGTATAGCTTCACTATCGACCATCACACCAAGGTCAATAACATCGAAGTTGTTGCACCTAAGCACTATATCAACGATGTTCTTGCCGATGTCATGCACATCGCCCTTAGCCGTAGCCATCACAATCTTTGGCTTCTGATTTGATGCGGCAGCACTGCCATGCTCCTCAATATATGGTTGCAAAATCTCAACCGCCTGTCGCATAACCTTTGCAGCCTTAACCACTTGCGGCAAAAACATCTTACCCTCGCCAAACAGTTTCCCTACACGCTCCATGCCAGCCATTAGCGGACCTTCAATAACGCTTACGGCATTGCCACTCAAAGCGTCAAGACTTTCTTTTATATCTGTGGACAGATAATCGCTAACGCCGTGGCTGAGAGCGTAAGCCAAACGCTCATCAACAGTGCCGCTACGCCACGCCTGAGCAGACTGCACCGCAGTAACAGACTGCGTCCCTTCCGCCTTGGCGGCATCAGCCTCAGCCTTAATTTTGGTAGCCAAATCGATGAGCGCCTCAGTGGCATCGACACTGCGGTCAAGGATAACGTCCTCGCAACAACGTTTCAGCTCAGGGTCTATCTCGTCGTAAACCTGTATCATGGTTGGATTCATTATCGCCATGTCAAGCCCGGCCTGTATAGCATGATACAGGAATACGCTGTGCATTGCCTCGCGCACGGTATTGTTACCACGAAAAGCAAACGACAGATTGCTAAGTCCGCCACTGGTCTTTGCATAAGGTAGATTCTGGCGAATCCAAGCCACAGCGTTGATGAAATCTATGCCATAACGGGCGTGTTCTGCAATGCCAGTGCCCACACTCAGCACATTAACATCAAATATTATATCTTCAGGAGCGAAAGAAAGTCGCTGAGTAAGCAGTTTGTAGGCTCGCTGGCAAATAGCTATTTTGCGGCTATATGTAGTGGCTTGTCCTTCTTCGTCAAACGCCATAACCACAACGGCAGCACCAAGTTGCTTTATGGTTGCGGCCTTATGCAGGAGATCGTCCTCGCCATTTTTCAGCGAAATTGAGTTTACTATACATTTGCCTTGTGAGTTTTTCAGACCTTCAAGCACCGTTGCCCAGTCAGAAGAATCAATCATCAGCGGAACACGAGCTATGGAAGGGTCGTTGGATATGAACCTGACAAAGTGCTTCATTTCCTCAGCGCTGTCAAGCATAGCATCGTCCATGTTTATGTCAACCACTGCCGCACCGCCTTCAATCTGCTTGCGCGCCACATCGGCAGCCGCCTCATAATCGTGGGCGGCTATCAGCTTGGCAAACTTACGTGAGCCAGCCACATTGGTGCGCTCGCCAACATTTATGAAGTTTGACAGAGATTTATCTATCGTAAGAGGCTCCAACCCCGACAGGCGTAACACGTGATTATCGGCACTGACTGCCGCCGTAATCTGGTGAGGCTTGCACCCACGCACCGCCTGACTGATGGCTTTTATATGTTGTGGTGTAGTGCCACAACAACCGCCCACGATGTTTACGCACCCCTCCTCAGCGAGAGTCTTCAAATGACTCGCCGTATATTCAGGCTGCTCGTCATATTCGCCCATTTCGTTAGGCATACCTGCATTAGGGTGAACGCTTATTGCCACAGGTAACACCTCAGCCAATTGTCTGACAAAAGGCATCAGCGCCTCAATACCAAACGAGCAGTTCAAACCAAACGAGATTATAGGATAATGACTTACACTTACGAAGAAAGCCTCCAAGGTTTGACCTGTAAGTGTGCGACCGGAACGGTCGTTTATGGTGACCGAAACCATGACAGGCAGAGCCTCATCAGGCATGCGCTCTGAGTTGACCTGACTGATTGCGGCAAGGGCAGCCTTGGTATTAAGAGCGTCAAAGCATGTTTCAAGTAAAAACACGTCAACGCCACCTTCTGCCAATGCGCGCGCCTGTTCATAATATGCCTGACGCAACTCGTCAAAGTCAAGGTCTCTCGCATCAGGCTTATTTATGTCTGATGCCATTGAAAGCGTTCGGTTAGTAGGTCCCATGCTACCAGCAACCCATATTTTTCTATGGGTGCAGGCATCAGCCACACGGCGAGCAATCAATGCCCCTTGCAACGCCATCTCAGAGACAATGGCGTCACACGCATAGTCTTTCTGCGAAATGCGCTGACTGCTGAATGTGTTAGTGGAAATTATATCCGCTCCGCTGTCGATGTATTGCTGATGTATGCGCATAACTGCCTCTGGCTGAGTAAGGTTAAGCACATCATTGTTTCCCGACAGCGGTACGGTATGGTTAGCGAAGCGTGTGGCACGGAAATCTTCCTCTTTAAGCCCCAAACGCTGAATGAGCGTACCCATTGCGCCATCCAAAATATGTATTCTTTTGAAAAACTCTCTCTCTAATTGCAATTGTTCTCTCATCTTCTACGCATGAAGCGGCATCTACTTGTTGCCTTGCTCCTCCTTACATACGTGTGGTTTGGGCAGCTTAGCCTTAATGCCAAGTTTCTTTATTTGTTTCAACAGATCATCAGCACTGACCGTCTTATTGTCGTATGTTACAGCTATAACGTTTCTCACAGGATTGGCTACCACGTCGTCAACACCCATGATGTTAGTTATAATCATATCGCTATATTCCTTAGTTGCATACTTGGCAGGCACAAGATAGTAAGCCCATGATATGCGGTCGGAAGTGTAATAGTTCACTGGCGAAAAGCCAACTTCGAGCAGTGCCTTGCGAATAGTTTCCTTATCAGTTTTGTTGGCGTCGTAACGTAAAAACACGTACTGCTTGTCAACGTGTGGAGCAACGCTGTCAATACCAACAACCTTGCCGAGACATTCCTTTATGCGGTTAGCGCACTTCTGGCAGTGCATGTCCTCAATCTTAAAGCCAATGCCGCGTATTATAACGTCGGCTGCACTGTACGGCGTAGGATTGTAACGAGTGCCAATGAGCGGTGCCTGTAATGAGTCGGGACAAGTTTTTGCTGCGTCGTAATATATGGTGGCAGTGCGTCGCTCAAGATTAAAAGCAATGTCTTCAACGCCCTTGAGCTGTGTCAGGCGGTTCATTATCTTGTGAGCGCAGTCGTCGCAGCGCATACCCTTTATGCGAATAGTCAGCGAATCGGTGGTTGCGGCTGATGTTGTCATGCCAGCCATTGCCATAACCATGAAAGCGCTTCTGAGCATTCCCATATTCCTACCACACATTATATTAATAATGTATCTAAGCTTTCCTGTGTTCATAAGTTACTTTGTTTATTTCTCGTTAATGTTATTCTTATAATTCGCCTTCAAAGGTAGTGTTTTTCCGTGTCGCCCGCAAGAAATCGGCAATCAAATGATTAGGAATGAATATATTGCGTATTAAAAACCGTGAATAAGCACATCGCATTTCCATAACACACGCATAAAAAACAAGTGATGTATTCACTCACGTGAACACATCACTTACAATTTAAATATATAAAGCTTATTCTTATTTGGTTGCTTATATGACGTAATGCACGACCTCACATAAAGAAGTCATGCACTACGATAAAGCCTTTGGAATTACTCCTCAACTGCTGCCTGCGCGGCGGCTAACGAATGCTGATTATCAATGACTTACGAAAGGACTGGTCAACATTTCGAATGCAAATCATACACGTTCTGCACGTTCTGCACGTTTCTGACTCGTATTCTT
>CAZPNJ010000130.1:0-6074 GCA_964587765.1 uncultured Prevotella sp. | reverse complement strand
GACGAGCCCATTTTTAACGCACCCTTATTTACCGATGCTGTAATAGTGTTTATGCTGTTGCTGACTGTTGTCGCAATTTGCGTTATGTCGTGGTCAATTTGGCGCAACATTAAAACTCGTGGCAAGGACCAGCGCATCGAAAACAATATTCAAATCAAGCGCAATGCTTATGTTGTGGCACTTGGCACAGCTTTGGCGTTAGCTCTGACCTTCCTTTTAGGTTCTTCCAGCCTTCTTCGCATAAACGGCAAGGAATATGCCGATGGCTTTTGGCTGAAAACGGCTGATATGTTTATCTTTACTACGGCTCTGTTGCTGATGGTGGCTATCGGGGCTGTGGTTTATGGCATGATAAAGAACAGAAGATAAGCAACTTAGAAAAACTCTTATTGATGATAATAAAACGTCGAAAACATAACCTGCCAGGGCTTAACACCACATCAACGGCTGACATTTCGTTCATGCTGTTGATATTCTTCTTGGTAACTTCTTCAATGAACGTTGACAAGGGCTTGAAGAGAAAGTTGCCACCCGTTGAGCGACAGGAAACAATCGACGAAACGCAAATAGTAAAGGAAAAGGTGCTGAAGTTGACCATCGATGCCAACAACCATCTGTTTGTAAACGACAGCCAAACATCGGTGAAACAACTGCGACAAGTGGCATTTGACTTCATCGTAAAGCGAGGCGACGACCATCTTATCACGCTAAACGTAAGCCCTAGCTCTTCATACGATGAGTATTTTCAAGTGCAAAACTCACTTGTTATGGCTTATCGTGATGTTAGAGACGCTTACGCCATGAAGCATTTCCACAAGAAGTTTGACCAGTGCAACCGACAGCAGCGAGAGCAAGCTAACGAAGCTTGTCGCCAACACATAGCCGAAGACTATGGCTCGCAGTCGGAGAAAGGAGGCGCCAATGCCGATGTTTAAGCGCCATACAGCCGAAATGCCAGGACTAAATACTTCGTCGTTGCCCGACTTGATATTCACAGTCTTGTTTTTCTTTATGATTGTAACACATCTGCGCAGCGTTGACTTGAAAGTGCAGTTCAAACAACCAGAGGGTAGGGAACTGTCAAGGTTGGTGCGCAAGACCACATCTTCTTATATAGTAATAGGAAAACCTGTCAACGCTAAAATGGCAAATGGCGCCAACGTTGCCATTCAATTAAACGATAAGTTTGCCTCGCCAGCTGATATTGAAGACTTTATGGCAGAAGAACAAAAGCGCCTTTCGCCCGAAGACAAACAGCGCATGGCTGTTTCGCTAAAGGCTGACAGAAATACACCAATGTCGGTTATAACTACCGTTAAACAAGCTCTTCGCCAAGCTAATGCCTTGAATATAAATTATGTTGCTGATGACGAGAATGTAAACAGATAAAATAAAAAGCCGTTATTTTGTTGCAATTTTGAATATTTTGAGCTAACTTTGCAACCAAATTAAAAGAAAACTAAAAAAGAAAATAAAAAATGGCACGTCACAGTTTAGATAAACTTGATAGAAAAATACTCAAGCTTATTGCCAAAGATGCGCGTATTCCTTTCTTGGAAGTTGCAAGAGAGTGTAATGTCAGCGGTGCGGCAATACACCAACGTATTCAGAAACTTACAAGTCTTGGCATATTAAAAGGTTCAGAGTTCATTATCGACCCAGAAAAGATTGGATATGAGGCTTGTGCTTACATAATGATTTATTTGAAAGACCCTGAGCGCTTCGCTGAGGTAGTTGAAAAACTGAAGCAGATTCCTGAGGTTGTAGAGTGTCACATTACAACGGGTAGTTTCGATTTGTTCGTGAAACTATATGCTCAGAGCAACCGTCATCTTATGCAGATTATCCACGATAAATTGCAGCCTCTCGGACTTGAGCGCACAGATACCATTGTTTCGTTCAATGCTCTTATCGACCGTCAGTTGCCAATCCCGGATTTCTCTGACGATGATTATGATGACGACGAAACAGAAGAAGCAGAGTAAGAATTGCATAATACATATTATTTGAATGGAGCCCAAATCATGAATATGATTTGTGCGATTTTTTTGGCTTTTATATACTTTTATCGTACATTTGTAGCATGATTGACAGAGAAACAGTGCAGCGCATAAAAGATGCCGCTAATATAGTAGAGGTGGTTTCAGAGTTTGTTACTCTGCGCAAGAGTGGTTCGGGCTATAAGGGCTTATGCCCTTTTCATAACGAGCGAACTCCGTCTTTTCACGTTTCTCCTGCTCGTGGCATTTGCCATTGTTTTGGTTGTGGCAAGGGTGGCGACTCCGTAAGTTTTATAATGGAGCACGAGCAGATGACCTATCCTGAAGCCCTGCGCTGGCTTGCCAACAAATATCACATTGAAATTAAGGAGCGCGAACTAAGCGATGAGGAAAAGCAGGAACAGAGCACTCGTGAGAGTATGTTTATCGTAAACGAGTGGGCTGCTGATTATTTCCATGACCTGCTGAAAAACCATGCTGACGGTAAGGCTGTCGGTATGCAATACTTTCGTTTGCGTGGCTTCCGCGACGATATAATTGAGAAATTCCGTTTGGGCTTCGACCTTAACGACCGAAATGCCTTTGCCACTGCTGCTTTGCAAAAGGGCTATAAGGCAGAGTTTATAGAGAAAGTAGGTATCTGTTATAAAAATGAACACGGACAACTGATTGACCGTTATTCGGGCAGAGTAATTTTCCCATGGATAGGTGTCAATGGCAAGGTTGTAGCTTTTGGTGGGCGTGTGCTTGACTCGCGCACCAAAGGTGTTAATCAGAAATATGTAAACTCGCCTGAATCGGAGATTTTCCATAAAGACCACGAATTATATGGCATATATCAGGCTAAGCGAGCAATAGCTAAAGAGGACCATGTGTTTATGGTTGAGGGCTACACCGATGTTATATCAATGCACCAGTGTGGTATTGAAAACGTGGTTGCCAACTCTGGTACTGCACTCAGCATACACCAGATTCACACTCTGCATCGCTTTACTTCTAACATTACGTTGCTTTACGATGGTGATGAGGCTGGTGTTCATGCAGCCCTTAGGGGTACTGATATGTTGCTTGCTGAGGGTATGAACCTGAAAGTGTTGCTGTTGCCCGACAACGATGACCCCGACAGCTTTGCGCGCAAGCATACGGCTGAAGAATTTAGAAGTTACGTAGAGCAACATCAAACTGACTTCATTGAGTTCAAAACCAAGTTGCTGCTGAATGGCGTTACTGACCCAATCAAGCGCTCAGAGGCGGTTAACAGCATATTGCGCAGTGTGGCAATGTTCATGACAACATACTTCGTGCCACATATATTCACGATTGCTCGCAGCGCCTGTCAATAGCTGAGGCTACGCTTATCAATACTGTTAATCAGTTTATTAGCGAGACACGTACTCAAGAGCAGCGTGCTTATGAACGTGAACAGAATCGTGAAGATGTGCAAAGTCCGGTGGCGCCTCGTGTGGCAAAGCAAGACACCGACGTTGAAACCCTAATTGCGCAGATGATTGTTCGTCATGGTTCAGAGGTGATAATCGAAGAGGCTGAAGACGAGCAGGGCAATATCGTTTCAATGAACGTGGCACAGTATATTGGTTATAACCTTGGCACAGATGGTTTGACTTTTCAAACCGATATTTATAATCGTATGCTTAACGAAGCCCTTGAACAGTCAGAGGCTTCAGTCGACTTTGATTCGGCAGATTTCTTTTTGCATCATCACGATATAGAAATAAGTCAGAAGGCAAATGCCCTCTTTGTTGATAACTATATGCTTATGGGAAAAACTGTCACTGAAGAACCTACCGACGACAGTCGTCAGCGCGAGAAAGACGCAATGTTGCGTAAGATTGACCACCTGCTGACCGATTTCCGTTTGAAACTGCTTGAAGACAAACTATCAGACATTGAGGCTCAGATAAAAGCCAAAGCCGATGACGCTGAGGCTGTGCGCCCACTTCTGGAGGAATATAACAAGATACGTAACTTCCGCAACCAGTTTGCCAACCAGTTGGGCAGCAACGTACTCGTATAAACATTGCTGCAGTTTGCTAAAATTTCAAACACTTCTGTGTTAGAGCGTTTAAAATATAATGGGGCACTGGGCAAATTATGTGTTTCTAAAATAAAAAAACAATTTGTTCCTTTCTTATATTGTACGCTTAGAAATAGAATGGAACAATATAAAGATTTAGCATCGTTTTTCCTCCCTGAAGGGATGTTGGACTGGTTTGAAGTAACCAAGGCGGAAGTGACCGAATTGGGTAATGCCAAGATACTTCATGTTTACTTGGATGAGAATGAATACATGCCAGATTCCAGAACGGATTTGAAGCCGAATGGCTTCTATCCCGAATCTTGCTATTTGGACTTCCTCGTCCGAGGTCACAAGTGCATCCTTCATGTCCGCCGTCGTCGCTGAATAGCCCCTGATGGTCATAAGCAAGTACCTGCTAATGGTCTCGCCAGAGAAGTGGACACCCGTACAAAAAGAGCGTGCCGAGCTACTCTTTCAACTCTTCCCGGAAATCAAGACTGCCTATAGCCTGACTCATTCTCTACGAATGATCTTTGCACAGAGGTGCACCAAGGAGGAAGGACGTCAGAGTCTAATCAAATGGTACGACAAGGTCGGAGAATTTGGCAACACTGCTTTCAATGACATCGCTGCAGCCATGTGGGCAAAGGAGGATGAAATACTGAACTACTTCGTCAACAGGTCTACCAATGCCGCTGCGGAATCTCTCAATGCAAAACTCAAGCAATTTAGAGCTCTTCTAAGAGGGGTGAATGATACAAAGTTCTTTCTCTTCAAACTTGCTAACATCTTTGCTTAAACACATGGATTTTACAGTGATCCGAAAGAACGCAGAGGATTCGTGAATTAAACTCATGGTGGGAAAGAAAAAAAGAAAAAAGTTGTGGGTGAAAGAAAATCTTCGTAACTTTGCAGCCCAGTTAAAACGAAATGTGCAGAAAATATGTGCAGTTTGAAAGCCTATGATATTGATATGAAGAGCCTTAGCGACGTCGAAAGCGCGCTTGACTTTCATGTTGATAATGCTTTTTTCGGAGCGTTGGACGATGCCGAAATAAGTAAGGGTGACGTTGATGTACACCTTAATATATATAAGGTGGGCAAAACCTGCGACATAGAGTTTCTGTTGAAGGGCGTTGTAAGTGTGCCTTGCGACCTGTGTCTTGATGACATGGAGCAAGAGGTTGAGGCGAGCAACAAACTTGTTGTAAAACTCGGCGCTGAAGAGTCTGACGAGGGTGACGTAATCACCATTGACGAGGACTATGGCGTACTGAACGTTTCGTGGTTGATATATGAATATATAGACTTGGCTGTTCCCGTCAGGCACGTGCATGCACCTGGAAAATGCAACCCTGCCATGACAAAGCTCCTTAGAGAGCACTCTGTTGCCCGAAGCGACGGAGAGGATGCCGAAGGGTTAGACCCCCGCTGGCAGGCCTTGGCTGATTTGAAACATAAGAATTAAACATTTAAAAGAATTATGGCACATCCTAAAAGAAGACAGTCTAAGACTCGTACACTTAAAAGAAGAACTCATGACAAGGCAGAAATGCCTACATTGGCACTTTGCCCACACTGCGGTTCTTACTACATCTACCACACTGTATGCCCAACTTGCGGCTACTATCGTGGAAAGGTTGCTGTTGTTAAGGAAACAGCTGAATAATGGCGATATATCCTATCATAACAGGCGTTGGCGGCTATGTGCCTGACTATATCCTCACCAATGAGGAGTTGTCGCGCATGGTCGATACCAGCGACGAATGGATTACCACACGCGTCGGTATCAAGGAGCGTCGCATTCTGACTGAGGAAGGCTTGGGCACCAGTTATATGGCGCGCAAGGCTGCAAAGCAGTTGCTGCAAAAGACAGGTTGCGATCCTGATACGATTGATGCACTTATAGTTACGACAACTACGCCAGACTATAAGTTTCCATCAACGGCGAGCATAGTGCTGGGCAAGTTGGGGCTGAAAAATGCTTTTGCATTTGATTTCTCTGCCGCTTGCTGTGGCTTTATGTACACGCTTGA
>CAZPNJ010000129.1:613-6144 GCA_964587765.1 uncultured Prevotella sp. | reverse complement strand
CCTGTTCTCGCAACTGCTGCGCAAAGACCTCTGCCGCCATGAGGGCATCGAAGCGATGTGTGTTTATGGCGTGTGAAACCGACTCTGTGTGCTGGCGATAGAAGTAAACGCCATCGCAAAACCTTACTTCGCGCGAGGCGAGAAAGTGAAAGCGTGAAGAGTTGTCATCGCTATACACACGGCACGTCTCGTCATACGGATAGTGCTTGTGAATGTCGGCTCGCACCATGTAAAGCCCGTGTATCTGCCACGAAAAGCTTTTGCTGAACGCCTCTTCACCACTAAGTACGGTCGTTAGTGTTGGGTGGAAAGCCGACTGATACGCTTCCTCGTGGTCGGCATAAACCATGCGCAGGGTAAACAATACGCAGTCTGTCAGCGAGTTGCGTTCAAAGACAGCCACAGCCTTTTGCAAAGCGTCGGGCGAAAACCAGTCGTCGCTGTCGAGCATACAGATGTAGTCGCCCGAAGCCTTTTGCAATGCCACGTTTCGGGCGTGGCTCTGCCCAGAGTTTTGTTCCATTCTTATGGTAACAAATCGGCTGTCACGACGGGCATAGTCAGAAAGTATCTGCCAAGACGAGTCGGTTGAGCCATCGTCAACACAAATTGCCTCGAAGTCGGTCATGGTCTGCGCCAACAGCGAGTTCAAGCACTCACTGAGAAACCTCTCGGCATTGTAAACGGCTATGATAACAGATACTTTCATCGTTTCAACAGTTTGCTTTTTAGTTTGTTCCAAAGGTTATCTTTCGTGCGCAGTATGCTGATTGAAACCAATGCGCTACACATTATTATAATAGAGCCTAACAGCCAGTAGCCCCAACCGCTAATCATCAGCGCACAAAGCAATGCCCCAAAGCAGAATGGCAGTTGCGCCATGGCATAAAACATAACCGTTGACGAAAGGCGAAAGCCATACTTACGGTAAGCATAGGCTACCACGACAAACATATTAGCAAAGCCTGCCACAGCCATAGCCACGCCCGTGCCAATGATTCCCCAAATGCTGAATGCGCCCAGCATAAACACCACGAGCATTATGTCGTAAACGGCTTCGAGCGTGAAGTAACTATTTGAGTCGCCCTTTGCCAGGGGTATGTATTCAATAGGCAATCGCATGGCGCGAATGAACAGTGCCATTGCCGCAATCTGCATCATGCCCACCGCCGGCAGAAAGGTTGAGTTATACAACAACCTGACCAGCACGGGCAGAAATATTATCTCGCCCACGATTATCGGAGCCACCAGCAGAAGCGACACCTCTATCTGGCTGTTTACCGTGCGAGAGAGTGTGAACGAACGGTCGTTGACTGACGAAAGGCGAGGGAAATAATCAGCCTCCATCGACGAGAACAGCACCGACGAACAAGCCATAGTAACCATGTAGCCAGCATTGTAAAGTCCTAAGGTTTCAAGACTTCCGGCTACGTTCAAATAACTGCGAATGATGAACTCTGCCCCGCTGCCCAATATGCCGGCAGAGATAAACGCCACGCCAAGTTTTACCATGGGCGTGCCTTTTGACAGACATGCCTTTGAAAACGAAAACTCAGGCGCGTGACTGCGATAAGATACGCCTATGGTCAGCAGCATTTGCGCCAGAGCCATTATCACCAGCGAGGGAACGATGGCGCTGTTGCCCCAGACGTAAAACATCGGCACGGTCAGAACCAGAGCCGCAAGCACGTTGTAGATTGACACCTGAGCCAGTCGGCGCAGTTGGCGAGTGCCTTTCAATATTGCCGTTTCGCCACCCGTTATGGCTATTAAGCCCACAGCGGGGAAAAGCATGGCGAAGTGGAGGGTGTGGTTACCCCACGAAAACGACACCTTATTAAATATAGGGCTAAGCGTTACGCAAAGCACCATGCCCAGCAGGGCAGTAATCAGGCACCACGAGCGCATCACACGTATATAGTCTCGCATCTGCTCGCTGTCGCCTCGGTCGTAAGCCTCGCTTATGTGCTTTACGGCGCTCATGGGCAGCCCTAAGTTAGTGCCGTTGTTAAGCAGCGCAATGGTACTGTTGAAAATAGAAATCAGTCCAAATCCCTGAGTGCCCAAGAGCATTGCCACGAGTTTGTTGCGAACCAACCCAACCAAAAGCGTAAGCCCCTGAATGCCTCCGAAAAGGCTTGTGCAACGGACAATATGTGAGTAACTACTTTCTTTTACCATTACTATTTTAACGAAAACAAATGTTTTTTATTACCTTTGTAGCCATAAACATCTAAAGAATAGTCATGAAGCTATCAATAATAATACCTATCTACAATGCGGAAACTACGCTGCGCAGATGTATAGACAGCATATTGGAACAGGATTTCAGAGATTACCAGATAATCCTCGTTGATGACGGCTCTACCGACAACAGCCCAGCTATCTGCGACGAATACGTCAAGGCAGACCACAGGGCGCTTGTGCTGCACAAACCTCACTGCGGACTTAGCGAAGCCAGAAACACAGGTGTTAAAAAGGCAAAGGGCGAGTACATCACGTTTGTTGATGCCGACGACGCCATTGCCCGTGATACGCTTTCGGAATTGATGGAATTGCTGGGCGTACACCAGGACTATGATATGCTTGAATATTCGGTATATGTTAAATATGGTCACCCACGCAAGCAGCGCCTGATGCGACTGCCCACAAAGGAGTATCATGACATGCGCCAGTATTGGCTTGAAGGCAAAGCCTACGACCACACTTTCGCATGGAACAAGATTTACCGTCGCGAGGTGTTTGATGAGGTTAAGTATCCGCCCAAAAAGAAGTTTGAAGATGTTTACACTCTGCCACGCATACTGAAGAACTGCAACACCGTGGCAACCACCGACCTTGGGCTATACTATTATTATTATAACCCCAACGGAATAACCGAGAACGCTAACGGCAGAGCTTTGAGCGACTTACTATACGCTCACTGTAAGATGCTGTATCGATGCAACGACGCTGACTATTACGCACGGGTGCTTAACATACAGCTCGATGCGTATGAACTGACGGGCAAGCGTCCCATATTGCCGCAACTTCGCAAGATGCGCTTCGTTAAGACCACGCCCACACTGAAACTTAAACTGTTGAAACTGATTGGAATTAAACGACTATGTATATTGAACAAACTACTTCACAAATCTACAGAAACAAGTAGAGGCGCTGAAACCCCTGGGCGACGGCTCTGAAACGGGTGCGCCACTGGTTAGTTTCATAATTCCGACCTATAATCTTCCCACTTATATGCTGACCGAGTGCATTGAAAGCATCTTGGCTCTTTCACTGCGCCCGCAAGACCGTGAGATTATCGTTATTGACGATGGCTCTGACCTGTCGCCGATAAACGACATAAGCAACCTGCGCGACGAGATAACCTATGTCAGGCAGGCTAATCGTGGAGTGTCGGTAGCCCGTAACCTTGGCCTTAGCATAGCCACGGGCAAGTACATTCAGTTTGTCGATGGCGACGACGCTTTGCTTAAAGTTGCCTACGAACACTGCTTGGACATAGTTCTATACAACGACCACGACGTAGTGCTTTTCAACGAAACCGACAAGCGTGAGGCAGACACACCGTTTACGTTTGAAGGCCCGGTCACGGGCAGCAGCTATATGCACGGCAACAATCTGCACGGCTCAGCCTGTGGTTACATATTCCATCGCCGTTCGTTGGGTACGCTGAAGTTTACCCCCGGCATAGCCCATGCTGAGGACGAGGAGTTTACTTCGCAACTGATGCTCAGGGTAGAGAAACTGTATTACACCAATGCCGACGCCTATTTTTATCGCAAGCGTGTCAACTCTGCCACCTCAACCAAAACCGACAAGGCGAGCAAGCAAGATAGACTGAACGACAAACTAAAGGTGATACTGAACCTTCAGCAACTGTCAACCACCATTAATGCCACCGACCGTGTGGCTTTGCGCCGCCGCATAGCTCAGTTGTCGATGGACTATCTGTTTGACACCATTCGACTTACACACAGCCACTCCATTCTGAAGGATAACATAGAATCACTGCGCCAGCACGGACTCTATCCATTGCCCGACAAGAGATACACCATCAAGTATCGCCTGTTTCGCAGCATGATAGACAATTCGTTTGGCAGAAGACTGCTACTTATATTTGCGAAATGAGGATTCTGCTACTTGGCGAATACAGCAACGTTCACAACACGCTGGCTGAGGGCTTGCGAGCGCTTGGCAATGAAGTGTGTGTCGCATCGAACGGCGATTTCTGGAAAGACTATCCGCGAGATATTGACCTCTCGCGAAGAACCAACAAGATTGACGGACTCAGATTGTGGCTGAAGGTTAAGCGCCTTTTGCCGGAGTTTGCACGCTATGACATCGTGCAGCTTATCAACCCAATGTTTCTCGAACTAAAAGCCGAGCGCATACTGCCCATTTATCGTTATCTGCGCAATAGCCGTTGCAAGATAGTGCTGGGCTCGTTTGGCATGGACTATTACTGGGTTAATGAGAACATCACCCGAAAACCTCTCCGTTACAGCGACTTTAACATCGGCAGCGAAATACGCACCAACGCCGACGCCATACGTGAACAGTGCGAATGGCTGAACACGCCAAAGGGCGAGCTTAACCGGATAATCGCCCGTGAGGCAGACTTAATCGTGACCGGGCTATACGAATATGACGTTTGCTATAGGCCGAACTTCCCCGATAAGACCACTTACATACCGTTTCCCATAAAGATTGAAGAGGGATTGCCATTGCGTGAACATAGCAAGGGCGAGCCTTTCCGACTGTTCATCGGCATAAACAAAGCCCGCAGCGCATACAAGGGCACCGACATTATGCTTGCCGCCGCAAAGGCAGTGAAAGAGAAATATCCAGAAAAGCTTGACCTGCGCATCGTGGAGAGCGTGCCTTTCAACGAGTATCAGCAACTGATGAATGGCAGCGACGCCATACTTGACCAACTGTATAGCTACACGCCGTCAATGAATTCGCTGCTCGCCATGAGCAAAGGCATAATATGCATTGGCGGTGGCGAAGAGGAAAATTATCAGATACTGGGCGAAAGCGAACTGCGCCCGATAGTAAACGTAAAACCAAACTTCGACAGCGTGCGCGACGCTATCGAAGCCTTAACATTAAATCCCGAAAAAATAAATTCGCTGAAGCGACAGAGCCGCGAGTATATAGCCCGTCACCACGATTATATAAAGGTAGCTGAGCGTTATACGTCAGCGTTCAAATCCTTACTGATAGATACCGCTCCCTGATTGCTTACGTCTAAAATCATTGGCACAAACTCGTCGCTTGTTTCGTCGGGGTTGCCCACGCTTGCTGCGAAGTGCAGTTTGTTGCCTTCTGCCTGAACAAACGTTATGCCAAGCAGTACACTGCGCTTGAGGAAGGCAGCGTCAACGTATGAAGCGAAGTCTTGCTTAGTGAATTTTCTGTTGAAGAATACTGAACCGTCCTTGCGCTTCACCGTCACTTGTATATTGTTATCGTAGAATTTTCTGCCGTCGGCGCTGACTTGCGCTTCGGTGTCAGCCTTTCTTTCC
>CAZPNJ010000129.1:0-603 GCA_964587765.1 uncultured Prevotella sp. | reverse complement strand
AGCCATTCCACTTCGTTTGGCATTTTATAGTCGCCCACTTTCTCAACGGTCTTTGGCGCCGGTGTTTCTGTTTGCGACTTCTTTACTATTATTATGTCTGGGTTCTTCTTCTCACCGCACGATGCCAGCAAAAGGGCAGTCATGGCGAGTGTCGCGATATAGGTTTTCTTTTTCATATTCTTGCTTATATATATAATAATGTGTGCAAATGTACAAAAAAAACGGGAGACATACCATCACTGGCACGTCTCCCCAATAACTAATAACCTATTTGTATGAAATGAAAACTAATCTTTTCATGAATGGAAACTATTTACTAATTTCGTTCTATCTAATCTTTTTTCTGTGCTTGTGGGCGGCGGTTCTTTTTCTGCTGCTCATACTTTTGGTACTGCTCATCGGTGAGAATGCTTTTCAGTTCCTTGTTGTATGCTTCTCTTTGAGCTTTCATCTGCTTCATCTGCTCTTCAGAGGGGCGCTTGCCGTCCATCTTTGGCTTACCGCCATGCTGTCCGCCCATGTTGCCAAGCTTGTGTCCACCCATAGGGCGCAGCTTGCCGGCATACTTCTCAATGAGTTGTTGCAGTTCAGCAGCATGCTTGT